>JASFGC010000074.1:0-12157 GCA_050123975.1 Syntrophobacterales bacterium
CAAGACCAGCCCGGCT
The DNA here is from genome assembly GCA_050123975.1 of Syntrophobacterales bacterium. Lineage (GTDB taxonomy): Bacteria > Desulfobacterota > Syntrophobacteria > BM002 > BM002 > BM002. The sequence goes on from JASFGC010000074.1 coordinate 17, forward strand.
ACTGGGAGAGACGAGGCTACAGCAACTCTGCCGATCCCTGGAAAGAAGAACGAATGGAATAGAAACGAGACCATTCCCACAAGCTTGCCCCTACGCATAGTTCTCTCCGCCCCGACATTTTATGAGTAAAGAATCTGGAACCAGAGGGAACGGCTCAAGGCTCAAGGTACAAGGTACAGGGCAAAAACAATAAGAGAAGACTTATTCTCTCCTTATGCCTTGCGCCTTACGCCTTACACCTGAAACCTCTTCTACTGGCAAACCCATTAAACTCTAACCCCCGCAGAGCGGGATTTTCGATGTTGAATAAAGTTGAATAAAAATGATAATTTTTTCTTCACTTGCACTTGATATTTTCAAGCATTTTGGATATAGTGAAAAAGTTCACTAACTGGAAAAGGTACCCTAACCCATGGACAATGTGGTCAAAGCTCAGACTGACACCATCGTGGGCTCGGTCATGGTGGTAGGAGGCGGTATCGCCGGGATGCAGGCAGCCCTTGACCTTGCAGACTCAGGTTACAAGGTCTACCTGGTGGAGAAGAACCCGGCTATCGGCGGGGTCATGGCCCAGCTGGACAAGACCTTCCCCACCAATGACTGTTCCATGTGAATTATCTCGCCCAAACTGGTCGAGGTCGGCCGGCATCTGAATATTGAATTGCTCACCCTCGCAGAGCTGGAGAGTATATCCGGGGATGCGGGGCGATTCCAGGTCGCTGTTAGAAGACAGCCTCGCTACATTGACCTTGAACGCTGCACCGGTTGTGGAGATTGTGCCGAGGTTTGCCCGGTGACCATGTCCAGTGAGTTCGACGAGGGTATTGGTCCCAGAAAAGCCACCTACAAGCCTTACGCCCAGGCCATCCCCGGCGGTTATGTGATCGACAAGCGCGATCGCTCCCCGTGCACCAATGACTGTCCCAACCATGTCAACGCCCATGGCTATGTGGCGCTGATTGCCCAGGGCAAGTACCAGGAGGCCATGGAGGTCATCCTCAGGACCCTGCCCTTTCCTGGGACCATTGGTCGCATCTGTCCACATCCCTGCGAGACCGCCTGCAGGCGGGCTGAGGTGGATGAACCTATATCCATCTGTGCCCTGAAGCGTTTTGTGGCTGATCAGGTGGATATTGAAGATATCCCGGTTCCAGAGATTGAGAAGCGAGATGAGAAGGTGGCCATCATTGGTTCCGGTCCTGCGGGACTCACTGCGGCTCATTTTCTTGCTTTGGAAGGCTATGAGTCCACGGTGTTTGAATCTCAGTCAGTTGCAGGGGGCATGCTGCGGGTGGGTATACCGGACTACCGGCTACCGCCTGAGGTTTTAGACAAAGAGATCGAGGCCATCACCCGGCTCGGGGTGGAGATAAAGTTCAATACTGCTTTGGGTCGGGATGTGACCATTGATGGACTGTTCGAAGAGGGCTACAAAGCCATTTATCTTGCCATCGGCGCTCACAACAGCCTCCGACTCGGAATTCCTGGCGAAGACATTGAGGGGGTAATCCCTGGAGTAGATTTTCTCCGCCGGGTCAATCAGGGCGAACTCACCAAGCTTGAAGGCAGAGTGGTGATCGTCGGTGGCGGCGATGTTGCCATTGATGCGGCCCGCTCGGCTCTGCGGTTGGGGGCTGAGAAGGTCACAATAATCTATCGCCGCACCCGAGCAGAGATGCCCGCCAGAGAGGAAGAGGTTGAGGCTGCACTAGCCGAGTCCATCGAGATTCACTACCTCACCGCTCCCACCAAAATCCTAAGCCAAGACGACCGGGTAACAGGAACAGAGTGTCTCCGGATGGAGCTCGGCGAGCCTGATGCCAGCGGGCGGCGCCGTCCAGTACCGATAGAAGGAAGCGAATTCACTGTGGAGGCCGAACTTGTAATTCCAGCCATCGGCCAACAGCCAAATATCTCCGCGTTGGAACAGATCGAAGGATTAGAAGTCACCCAGTGGAAAACAATCGTTGCTGACGAGGTTACCTGCGCCACCCATAGAGATGGAGTATTTGCCGGAGGTGATGCCGTCAAAGGACCCTGGATAGCCATTGGGGCGATTGCAGCAGGCAGGGAGGCGGCAATTTCCATCTCTCGCTACTTGAGGGGTGAAGATCTGAGGGCTGGAAGGGAGCCCGTAGATATACCGCAAGATAATTTCGTCCCCATTCCGCCAAAGACGGAGAAAATCCCTCGGGCTGAACAGGCCCACATCAACATGGGAGAGAGAACGGCCGGTTTCTCTGAAGTGGAGCTGGGGCTTACCGAGGAGCAGGCCAGGGCCGAGGCAGCCAAATGCCTCAACTGCATGGCCTGTTGCGACTGCTTCGAGTGTGTAACTGCCTGCCAGGCCCAGGCCGTGGATCACTCCATGGCCAGGGAGGAAATCACCGTGGAGGTGGGCGCGGTGATCTTGGCCCCAGGGTTTGAGACCTTCGACCCCAGTAACTACGAGGAGTATGCTTACAGCGAGCTCGACAATGTGGTCACCAGCTTGGAAATAGAACGGATGCTCTCCGCCTCAGGGCCTTTTCAAGGACACCTGGTGCGGCCCTCTGATCACAAAGAGCCTGAGAAGATTGCCTGGCTCCAGTGTGTAGGCTCAAGGGACATCAATCATTGTGACAACAGTTATTGCTCCTCAGTCTGCTGCATGTACGCAATCAAGCAGGCTGTCATTGCCAAAGAGCATGCCAGCAACGGCCTAGAGACCGCTATCTTCTTTATGGACATGCGCACGTTCGGCAAGGATTTCGAAAGGTACTATGACCGCGCCAAAGGGGAACACGGGGTGCGCTTCCTTCGTTCCCGGGTCCACTCCATTGATCCTGAACCCCAGACAGATAATCTTGTGATTTCTTACGTGGACGAAGTTGGTAGTGTTAAAGAAGAAGTCTTCGACCTAGTGGTTCTCTCCGTGGGCATACAAACACCGGCAGAATTAGTAAAAATGTCCGAGCAACTGGGAATAGATCTAGATCCTGATCGTTTTTGTTCTTCCAGTTCTTTCCAGCCGGTGGCAACCTCGAGGCCAGGGATATTTGTGTGTGGCGCATTCCAGGGCCCGAAAGACATCCCCCAGTCGGTGATGGAAGCGAGCGGAGCCGCTGCCGCTGCAGGTAGTATCCTCGCACCAGCACGGGGTACATTGGCCGTTTCCAAAGACCTGGTGGAGGAAAACGATATAAGAGGAGAACCACCCCGTATAGGGGTTTTTGTCTGTCATTGTGGCATTAATATTGCCGGGATAGTGGATGTGGCGGCAGTGAGAGACTATGCCAGCACCCTACCCTACGTGGCTAGGGTTGAAGACAATCTTTACACCTGTTCTCAGGATGCTCAGGAGCAAATGCTGCAGGTGATCAAAGAACATAAACTAAACCGGGTGGTGGTAGCGGCCTGCTCTCCCAGAACTCACGAGCCTTTGTTCCAGGAAACCTTAGTCAATAGCGGTCTTAATAAATACCTCTTCGAGATGGCCAACATCCGCAACCACGACTCTTGGGTACACGGCAACGACCCACATGCTGCCACCCGAAAGGCTAAGGACTTGCTGCGCATGGCGGTGACCAAGGTAGCCCTACTCGAACCTCTCCAAGAGACCACAGTAGAGATCACTCAGTCTGCCCTGGTGGTGGGCGGCGGGGTGGCAGGCATGGTTGCCAGCTTACATCTTGCTGACCAGGGTTACCCCGTTACACTGGTTGAGGCCAAGTCCGAGTTGGGAGGTCATGCCCGTCAAATTCGACAAACCTGGCGGGGCGAAAATGTGACTGGTTTTTTAACAGACCTCATTTCCCGGGTTAATGACAACCCCCAAATAAGAGTCCACCTCAATAGTGAACTCCAGGAAGTAAAGGGCTTTGTGGGGAATTTCCAAAGCAAGATTCGAATCGGCGGCAGCAATGGCGTCAAGTTTACCACCCGCCGCCACGGCGTGGCCATTCTTGCCACTGGCGGGCGGGCCATAGAAACAGATGAATACCTTTGTGGTCAACACTCCAGGGTGATTCGTTGGCACGAACTGGAAAATGCTCTCGAGGCCGGCAACCTCCAGGAGGCTGCCAGCATCGTCTTTATTCAGTGTGTGGGTTCCCGTGAACCCCAACGACCCTATTGCAGTAAGATCTGCTGCACCTTTTCTATTCAGCAGGCCATAAAGCTAAAAGAAGCCTATCCGGATATGGATGTTTACATCCTCTACAGAGATATTCGCACCTACGGTCAGCGGGAAGAGCTTTACAGACGAGCCCGGGCCGCAGGGGTTATTTTCATTCGCTACTCCTCAGATGAAAAACCTTTAGTGGAAACGGATTCGGAAGGGGGGCTGCGGGTGGTGGTCAAAGACCACATACTCCAGCGGTCTTTGGTCATCTCACCTGATTTTATTACTTTGGCTACAGCCATAGAAACTCAAGGTGCTGAGTCCCTATCCCAGCTCTTTAAGGTGCCCCTCAACCAAGACAAGTTTTTCCTCGAGGCACACGCTAAACTCCGGCCAGTGGAGTGTGCCACTGACGGGGTGTTCCTCTGTGGCCTGGCCCATTATCCCAAACCACTGGAGGAGAGCATCGCTCAAGCCCAAGGATCAGCCAGTAGAGCCATCACCCTTTTGGCTCGGAAAACCCTGCAAGTGAGCGGCCAGGTAGCGGGAGTTAACTCTGTAAAATGTTCCGCTTGTGGTGTGTGTGTGGAAATCTGTCCCTTTGGAGCGCCGGGTTTCAGCGACAGGGGCCTTTCTCAAATCAACCTGGCCTTGTGTAAGGGGTGTGGACTGTGTGTGGCCTCTTGCCGTTCAGGCGCCATTGATCTGAAAGGGTTCGAGGATAAGCAGATTTTTGCAATGATTGAAGAGTTATAAAAATGAGATATGAGATGTGAGATCTGGGATATGGGCTTGGAAATCACTTCGCTTTAAATCCCACATCACACATCTTGTTGAGGATAAGACAATGAAAGATATTGCTAATAGCGACTGGCAGCCCAAAATAGTTGCCTTTCTTTGCAATTGGTGTTCATACGGAGCAGCGGACCTCGCTGGCGTTAGCCGCCTACAGTATCCCCCAAACATTAGAGCCATTAGGGTGCCTTGCACCGGCCGGATGAACCCCAAGTTTCTCTTGGCAGCTTTTCGCCAGGGTGCTGATGGAATCTGGGTCTCTGGGTGACACCCGGGAGACTGCCATTACCTGGAAGGTAATTACTACGCCAGAAGAAAATTCGCTCTCTTTAAAAATCTGATTGAATATATGGGTATAGAACCTGGCCGCCTTCATTTCTCCTGGATCTCTTCGGCTGAAGCTACCAAGTTTGTGGAGGCGGTCAAAAAGATCACGGAGCAGGTCAGCCAACTGGGCCCGGCTGAGCGACTCATTAAACGGCTTCCCGTGGTAGACCAGAATGCAGCTATTTCAACTAGGCACTATGAACTAAGCACTAGGCACCAGAATGATTCGAAGTAGTGCTTAGTGCTTACTGCCTAGTGCCTAGTTATAAGTGGGCATTGGTCACTCTACATTTAAGGTGGTATGAATGGAGTCACTTAAAGAAAAAATGATGCATAGAGCCTTGCTGCTCCTTACAGAAAGAAAGGTCGATGCGGTTTTAGGCTTTCAGCGAGGCACCATACCAATGATGAGCCATCCCATCCTGATCCGTCATCCTGAAAAGGCGGACCAACTGCACTGGGACTCTTTTTGCAGCACCAACCTGGCCACCTATCTGCCCCAGAGAAAAGAAAGGATTGCAATATTCGCCAAGGGTTGCGATTCCCGTAACATTGTCCTCCAGATCCTGGAAAACCAAATAAAGCGTGAGCAGCTCTACATCATCGGTGTCCCTTGCCAGGGCATGCTGGATCGCCGCAAGGTGCAGGCTGAACTTAATGGCAGAGAGTTGCTCGGAGTTCGCGAAACCTCACAGCACCTCCACCTTCTTGGTGAGGGCTTTATGGATTCCCTGGAGCGATCCAGCTACCTGCAGGAGAACTGCGCTATCTGTACCCATCGAAATGCTGCAATCCACGATGAATTGTTGGCAGAACCAGTGTTAGAGCAGAAGGGTGTGGATCGTTATGAAGATGTTAGGGCAATTGAAGCCATGACTGCCTCAGAACGGTGGTCCTATTTCGAAGAACTGCTAGCTCCCTGCATTCGCTGCTATGCCTGTCGCAACGCTTGCCCAATGTGTTACTGCCCGGTGTGCTTCGTCGACGAGTCCATGCCACAGTGGCTGGGCAAATCCATTGACCCCACTGATACCAAGACATTTCACTTTCTCCGGGCCTATCATCTGGCTGGCCGGTGTACGGATTGTGGTAACTGCGAACGGGCTTGCCCCATGTCCATCAAGGTGCGGCAGCTGACCAAGAAATTGGAAAAAGACATAGCAGAACTCTATGACTATGAAGCCGGCTTAAGCTTGGATCAGCCTCCACCTCTGGATACCTATCGCCCAGATGATCCGCAGGAGTTCATAAAATGAGGTTTAGTCAGTTGAGCCGGTTAAACCCGTTGGGCCAGTTAAGTCTGATTGCCGCTGGAGCTCTTAACTGGCAAAACTGCCTCAACCGACCAAACCGGCTAAACTTAAGCTTAGGGTCTCACTAATGACAAACAGAGTAATCAATAAGTCAGATCTTCCCTCCCTGATAAGCAGGCTAATGGATCATTATCGGGTGTACGCACCGGTTCGTCATCAGGGTATGACAAACTTCCAAGAGATCTCCTCTGCAGACCAAGTTGATCTTAGCCTTGCCAACACCACCCTGTCGCCAAAATCCATAATGCTGCCCCATTCCGAGTCGATGTTTGAATTCAGCCTGGACAGAACGGCTAACCAGGCTGGAATTCTCCTGGAGGTCGAAACAGATCTTGCTCCTCGGGTTATTTTTGGCATCCGGCCTTGTGACGCCAAGGCTTTTCAATTGCTGGATCTGAACTTCGACACTCCTGCTTACCAGGATCCCTGGTGGGTCAAGAGGCGGCAAATCACAACTATCGTGGGGCTGGGTTGTAACGCCCCCTGCGCCACCTGCTTTTGTACCTCCGTGGGCAGCGGTCCTTTTGCCACCGAGGGGTTGGACCTGCTTCTTATCGACGGAGAAGACGAGCTTGTCATCCAAGTTATAACGGCAAAAGGCGATGAGCTTCTCAATGACCTCGGAATAGATGCCGAGCCATTTGGAGAGACAAAGGAAGTCGTTTCGGCCCTGCAGGAGTCTTCACTAGAGTCCATCAAATCGATCGTTCCCACCGACCGCCTGAAACAGCATGAGACCAACGCACTATTTAACGCCGACTTCTGGGAGGAGGTGCAATTTGCCTGCATCAATTGCGGCGTCTGCACCTTTGTCTGTCCCACCTGCTGGTGCTTCGATATCCAAGACGAAGTATGCAAGTCCAACGGGGTCCGGCTTCGCAACTGGGATTCCTGTATGTTCCCACTTTTCACCCTCCATGGCTCTGGGCACAATCCCCGTTCTCAGAAACATCAGCGGCTCAGGCAACGTTTTATGCACAAGCTCAAATATTTCGTGGATAAATATGACAGCGGCGTGGCCTGTGTGGGCTGCGGCCGCTGCGTTCAGCAGTGTCCGGTAAATATTGACATTCGCCATATTTTTCTTTTGATGAACCACTTCAGGGCTTAGCCCGTTATACCGGTTGCGCCAGTTTTGCCAGTTGGGCCAGTTCAGCCGGTTAATCAGAAAACCGACACAACCGGCTTAACCGACTCAACGGGCTGAACAGGCTAAACTGACTTAACCGACTAAACCTGGTGTAAAAACATGGAAAACCCCTACCTGCCATATCCGGTTAAAATCGACTCGGTGGTTACCGAGACCGAAGACCGCAACCTCAAGACCTTCAAGTTGGTATTTCTGCATCCAGAAGACGGCGAGAAATTCATCCATCAAGCGGGCCAGTTTGCCGAACTCTCCATTGCGGGCAAGGGTGAAATTCCCATTGGCATCGCCTCCTCGCCAACGGAACGAGGATACGTGCTCTTCACCGTGAACAAGGTGGGAGTTGTAACCTCGGCACTGCACCAGATGATCCCCGGGGATGTTATCGGTGTGCGGGGGCCATTGGGGAATTGGTACCCATGGGAGCAGATGGAAGGCAAGAATGTTGTGATCATCGGCGGCGGCTTTGCTTTTACCACTTTGAGAGCTTCCATTGTTTATTTGCTTGATCCGGACAATCGCAGTCGCTTCGGCGATATTACTGTGATCTACGGTGCACGCACTCCGGGAATGTTGCTGTACCAGGACGAACTGACAACCTGGAATGAGCGTGACGACATCCGGCTGCACATTACCGTGGATGCCACCGATAAACCCGACTGGAAATATAACATCGGCTTCGTGCCCACGGTGACCCAGGAGAAAGCTCCAAGCGCCAAAGATGCATATGCCATCGTCTGCGGCCCGCCCATTATGATCAAGTTTACCCTGCCAATATTGAAAGAATTGGGCTACCCTGAAGAGCGTATTATCATGAGCTTGGAGATGCGGATGAAATGCGGTATAGGCATGTGTGGCCGCTGCAACATCGGCAGTGAATACGTTTGCAAAGATGGTCCCGTTTTCAGTCTGGCTGAACTTTCGTCTTTACCAAGTGAATATTAGAGAAAGTTTAACCTTGGTGCAGGGAGAATAGTTTTGCTAAATTAGACAAATAAACAAATTAAGGAGAAAACCGTGGTCGAGCTCGATGATATGAAATCAATTATCTTGTTAAGCCATCTGACGGATACAATGTTGGAAAATCTTGCAGATATTACCATGACAGCCGAATATAAGGCGGGTGACTACATCTTTCGAGAAGGAACATATGCCAGATATCTCTACGCAATTGTTCATGGTAAAGTTGGACTAGAACTAGAAAAAACCACCAATGCTCCGGTAATGATGGATACCATCGGCCGCGGTCGCACTATTGGTTTCTCCGCCCTTGTGGACACGGAGCAGAAAAAATACACAACCCACGCCAGGGCTCTCGAAGATACTAAGCTTTTTGTCTGGGATGCAACTGAGTTGGAAATGCTTTTCTATAAAGACTACGAGATGGGCTATTTGTTCATGAAAAGAATTGCCAAGATCGCCAAAACCAGACTACAAATTAGAAATGTTCAATTTCTTGACATCTATGGTTAAACCCTTTAACCCACTCACCCTCCCTCCTTCTGGGTGAGCTAAGTAAAGAATCCGAAACCTGACTGAGGTTTCAGTGTTCCCGCCTTCGCCTCAAGGACTTCGGCGCGGCAAGCAGTGTTCCCCGCTGCCGCTTTACTTCAGACGGGATTTCCGCCTCGCTCCAACACCTTGCAGCTTTTTTATTTTTTCTGACACCTGACACCTGAAACCTGACACCTCTTCTACCGGTAAAGCCATTGAACTCTGACCCCCGCGAGGCGGGATTTTCGATGTTGCATAAATAGTCTTTTTCCTTTGGCCTCATCAGTTCGGCCAGTATCCCGATTACAGATTGCACAGGAGCTTTGCTGATCCTCTCTCATGAATCTGCCTGAGGCGGATCCCAGGCTGTGATTCCGCACCAGAGCACTCCTCATAGATCGCCGGAATTAGGTTGATTAGTGTTGGCAGCATTTGTTAGTATAGGAAAATATTTCGCTATTCCCGTACATCAGTTGCATTAGTTGTTGAAATATTCTGATTATAATCTAGCCCTGATAATTCATGAATCACTTGCTGCGACCACGAAACTGGGATCCCGCTTGTCTCCTGTTGGCCAACAAGGCCAGCAATACCTTTTTGTGTCGGGAATGATTGAGAAGTGGATGCAAGGCTCTCTGAGTCGGAAGAAAACATCGGCCCACTTGATCAAATCTATCATGAAAACGATCGTAGTTATAGGGCGACAAACTTTACATTAAAATGGAGCTTTTTATATGAAAGTCAGAAAAATATATTTTAGTAAAAAAGGAATATGCTCCATTATCTGCCACCATTGTGCCAAAACGAATAGAATAGATACAAATAAAATAAATCTCAATAAACCGATTGAAATTAAGTGTACTTGCCAGAAAAAATTTTTTGTACAGCTGGAACAAAGAGAATATTATAGAAAAGCTGTGAAGTTAACGGGAATTTTTGAGAAGTTATCCCCAGGAAATACGCAGAAAGGTAAAGTTATCATTGAGGATATATCATATACTGGACTCGGCTGCAGAACGCTTGCCAAACACCATTTAGAAAAGAATGATCTTCTTCAACTGAATTTCACCTTAGATGATGCCCATAATTCTCAAGTAACGGAAAAGGGCATTGTAAGAGAAATACGAGATCGGTACTTGGGGATTGAATTCCAAGAACTGAGTCAACACAACCGCAAACTGATAGGATTCTATCTTCTCCCCATGTCTACCACTCCTCAGGAGCACAGCCAAAAAAGAGAAATCGAGATCCCGGACACCAGAGATCCTTCCCCTGATCACATGGCTGAGAATCCATTCCGGTTCTCTTCACTTCCTGCTGAGGCCGACCTGAAAGGAAGGCTTGAATCGCTCGGTTTGTCAGGCATTTTGCAGGTTTTATCATGGGAGCACAAGAGTGGTGTTGTGCACTTCATCAGGGGGGAAACCGGGAGAGCCATCTGTTTGAAGGATGGTAAGATTATTGCGGCCACTGGTGGTGAATGGCTGCGTTTGGGGCAAATTCTTCACAACAAAAAACTGATTTCTTGGGAAAATCTGGGGGAGGCACTCGACAAGGCAGGCGAATCAAACAAGCGGCTGGGCGAGGTGCTCCTTGATCTGGAATTGATAAGTAACGATATTCTAAAAGACACTGTGCGCTACCAGGTTCAGCAAACCGTATCAGATCTTGCCTCTTGGGGTGAGGGCAAATTCGAATACCGAGATTGTTCGGTGGAATTTGAGGATCGGTCCATCGAAAAAATTGATATTACAGCATTGATAATAGAGGCGACTCGCAGAGTGGATGAGTCCAAGCAAAGGTTCACAAAGGCTTCAAAAGCAAAAAAAGAACGAGAATATGCCAGAGCTAAAGTCTCCTGGCCTCTCAGCATACTCACTGTCCAAGGACCACTGGAGGGAGAGGTTCGGGATATAAGCTTAACAGGCGCACTTATTCATTGCCATGAATTACCGGATCCAGATAGTCCAATTCCCATGGCCATTGAAATACCAGAGCAGCACCACTCTATATTTGCAACTGGCGAAATGATTAGACTGGATATTGAAGGTGAGGAAAGAGAGCACCCCTCGTTTCTTCTGGGTATTCGATTTGCAGAGATTTCTGAAGAGGACCTCAGTTTTCTCTCCCAAAAAGTCCTGCACTAACTTAAACATAAGCATGGTTTACGCACTGACCGAACCATTTGTCATCCATGCGTAAACTCTGCTCGCATCGAAAGGATTGAACGGTGGATTTGGAAAAAGTTTTAGACAAGCTCACCGAGAGAGAACGGGAGTTCATTTCAACTCTCATCGAGAAAGATCCTTTAACTGGAGTGTACAACAGAAGAAAGTTCGACAATGATATCGAACTGTTGATCTCAATGTCGGAGAGAACAACAAAAGGCTGTGGTTTACTCATCATTGATATAGACAACTTTAAAGACTTTAATGACAAATTTGGCCATTTTGAAGGTGACCTACTTCTACAGAGAGTAACCCAAAATATTGAACAAAACGTAAGAAATTACGACAAAATTCATATCTATAGATATGGTGGTGAGGAATTTGTTGTAATCATTCCGGATACGACATCCCATAATGCTCTGGCTATTGGCGAACGCTTAAGAAAAACCGTCAAAGATTCCTGCGATATTACCATCAGCATAGGGATATCCCACTACAAAGAACTGGCTGGTAATATTAATGAATTGATTACAAATGCCGACAAGGCTTTGTATGAGGCCAAGAGGAAGGGCAAGGACAAAGTCTTGCTTTATGAAAAAACTCCCTAGCATCCCACATCCGAAATCCACCAGAAAACAAGGTTTCAGGTGTCAGGTTTCAGGTGTTATGGAGGTGTCAGGTGTCAGGGAAAAGAAGCAGAGAATCCAGTAGCCAGTAGTCAGTAGAGGCTCACCTTGTTCGCAGCAAAGCGCAGAGCGCCAAGCGCATAGCGATTTTGCATTTGACGTTTTACGC
>JASFGC010000075.1:0-12089 GCA_050123975.1 Syntrophobacterales bacterium
TTTCCGAAGATGGTCTACGTAAACTTTGAGAAGCTGAACCGCGGTCTCCATTTGCCCCGGGATGCTACCAATGATGGCGCTGTAGAAAATAACCTTATCGCCTCGATCCTTTGCAGCAGCCATCTCCCGAATGAGTTTTTGCGCCTTTTCATTGAGATCCTGTTCTGAAAACTTTACCGCCTCGGGATGTTTTGGTTTGTAACTTACGATCACCTCTTGTCGATCAGGAGCCAATCGTACATTGAAAATATCCCTGGTAAATTGAAACGGAGTGGCAAAGAGCCGCCGCCATTGTTCCTCGCCTTTGGATATGACCATATCGGCTTCCTTGAACATTCTGGCAAAGGTAGTTGAGGTGAGCAGGAAATTCAGACGTTCCTGAGTCCCATCGGAGATAATGAAAAGCTGCGTGTCCGTCTTGAGCCTCTCCAGCAGTTCTTTTTTTGAGATAGCCGGGTTTTTGATGTGGTAAGCATCATGAACTTCCTGCATCAGTACAGGATCGTGCTCCACGTCGTATCTGGTAACCTTATGAAGGTTAAAGCCGTCCTTGACCACGACAATAACCTTGTGCCCCCAACCCAGGAGGAACCGTATGATCTTCAGATCAACGACGATCTCCCCCGCATCATTGCAAAGCCAGAGGATCTTCTTTGGAGGCTCGCTGCACGTACCAGGGGCCTCCTGGGGGCGCTGCAGATAGTCTTGCAGGGGTTCTACTCCATTTCCTCCCAAGGGCCGAAGCACAATCTTGCTAAAGTCTACCCTTGACTGACCTGCCCCTGCCTCTCCAGTTTCCCAGAGCTCACTGGCAACACAGAGGTTGAGGAGACGCCGCAATTGCAGTTTGGCCGCCTCTGACTTGAGGTCTTCAAGGCTCTCGAAACTCAGGATAGTTTGCTGGTCAATCCAGTTGAAGCTGTTCCAGAATGTGGGACCCGCCACCAATTCACTCACCATCTTATTTCGTTGTACTTTAGCAGGGAAGTATGGGGTGTCGATTTTACTTTTATCAATGAAAATCTTAAAAAGCCTTTTTTCTAGGCGCGAGGGGAGGAGGATGTGGTCGTGTGTATCATGTTCGAATTTGATTCGCAGTAATTCTGTGAGAAAAGTCCTGCGGGACTCATCAGCTATGAGGTCTTGGACCAATTGCTCCACAACCTTCCACACCTCCTGATAGCGGTCTTGGAGATATGTCTTAGACTGCCTTTTTAAGATGGCCTCGAATAGTTCGGTGGAACAGGGATAGTAGACTGCATTCTCTGGCAAATGAACAACGAAACGCACCTGTTCTGGTGAGGCCACCTCCTCAGGTTGAGTTTCGAAATCCAGGTGGTTCTCGGTAAAGAAATTGGTCAACCAGGCGTCAGCTGAAGGGTCTTCTTCAGTTTTAGGTATTGAAGCCGCCTCCGGCTGAGGAGGTTCAGCGGTTTCATACAACATCGCTCATGGCTCCATGCGATCAAGTGCAACCAGACTAGAGAGTTCGGGCCCGAAGGACAGGACCCTGCTTTGGGCTATCCAAAGGAAGCGGCTCAAGGCTCAAGGCACAGGGCACAAGGCAAAAACAATTAAGAAACAGACTCTCTCCTTGTACCTTGCGCCTTACACCTTGCACCCTAAACCTCTTCTGCTGGCAAGGCCATTGAACTCTGGTCTGGCCCTGAACACCAGGTTTTCGATTTTGAATGAATAGATGCACTCTTTGTGCCACAGTGGCACTTGATGGACCAAAGAAAAGTAAAAAATCCAAACCCAAAGGACCTAGCCTTGAACTGCCTCCTGAGGGGGCTAAAATACGCATTCCTCTGTGCGGCAGTCTGCTGGAGTGGTGGAGTCATCACATTTCGGATTGGAGATTTCGGATTTCGGATTGAAACCAACAAAACTCAATAAAATGACTTCTTTCGCATTCCGCAATACGCATTCAGAAATCCGCAATTGATGTGTTCCTGCCCCTAAAGACCAGGTTTTCGATGTTGAATAAATATTGCCTGTTTCTGTAGATATTATTTGTATTGAATATAATACATAACTAATAAATACTACTCACCCGATTGAGATCGATGAGAAGCGCAATTGCCTCTTCTCTTTGGCTTGATATCGGCTAACCTTGTGAATTGTATAATATCTTGAACCATTGACCCCTTTCTGCTAAACAGAGTGTAGTTCCTCCATCCCAAAGAATAACAGCACTCCAGAAACGAGGATACTACCCATGACCACAGATCAGCCGCGTGGCACAGGGATTATGACTGATCTGTACGAGCTCACCATGGCCGCCAGTTATTTTGAACAGGACATGTACGCCCCGGCCACCTTCAGTCTTATGGTACGTGAGTACCCCTCAAAACGATCCTACCTGGTCTGCGCTGGTCTGGATCCTCTCCTCGATTATCTGGAGTCTTTCCATTTCCGTCCTGACGATCTCGAATATTTAAAACAAACTTCGCTCTTTCCCGACAGATTCCTTCAGTTTTTGGAAAAACTTCGCTTTACTGGAGAGGTCAGAGCAATTCCTGAAGGCCGAATCGCCTTCTGCGATGAGCCTCTGGTTGAGATTACCGCCCCTGTTATGCAAGCCCAGCTGGTTGAGACTTTTGTCATCAATTCCATAAACTTACCAACATTAGTCGCCACCAAGGCCTCTCGTTGTCTGCATGCGGCTGGTGAGCGACCACTGGTGGATTTTTCTTTGCGCCGCACCCACGGTATGCATGCTGGCCTCATGGTAGCCAGGTCTAGTTTTATTGGTGGTTTCATTGGCACCAGTAATGTCCAAGCTGGTAAGACGTACGATCTGCCTGTCCACGGAACCATGGCCCACTCTTACGTTGAGAGTTTTGACCGAGAAATCGATTCATTCCGAGCCTTTGCCAAGTCATTTCCGGATAATACCGTCCTTCTTATTGACACCTATGACACCCTGGCCGGTGCACGAAAAGCGGTGACCGTGGCTCGCGAGATGCGACAGGCCGGCAAAAGTCTTCGAGCCGTTCGCTTGGATAGCGGCGATATGGTTCAACTCAGCCAGCAGGTGCGGGCAATCTTCGATGAGTCAGGTTTTCCTAATGTTAGAATCTTTGCCAGCGGTGGTTTCGACGAATTCAAAATCCAGAAAATACTGGCCGATGGAGCCAATATCGATGCATTCGGTGTTGGCACAAGGATGGGAGTCTCTGCGGATGCTCCTTACCTGAACATGGCCTACAAGATGGTCATGTATAACGGTAGGCCGGTATTGAAATTAAGTAGCGGCAAGATTTCCTTGGCCGGTCCAAAGCAGGTGTTTCGTCAGCGGACGAAAGACGGTTTTTTCAAGCGGGATTTGATCGGCTTACTTGAAGAGGACATTGCCGATTCTGAATCACTGCTCGTCCCGGTGATGAAAGATGGAAAGAGACTGTTCCCAGCGGAGCCCTTGCCCAAGATTCAGGAACTTTTTCGCAAGGAATTTGCCCTGCTCCCGGGAACGTACAAAGATTTACAAGGAAACCCGAACTATCCAGTGGAAATAACCCCCCAGCTGAAAGCGCTTCAGGATCAAGTTATTAAGAAAATTAGCGAAAAAGAACTGGAGCTCGGTTGATCCACGCTTATAGTATTTCGTCTGAGCCTTTTGATCATTACCTCATCTCTACGTTCTGACGTCCAACACACCGAGGAAAGAGACCATGAAAAAACATGAGCGCCTGCGCGGCTACCACGATGAGCAACTAGAAACACTTCCCTGGGAAGAGAAAAAAAGGGTCATGGAAAATCAACTTCAGCGGGCGGTTTTGATCGCCTTTGAAGAAGCACCCGCTATGCGAGAGAAATTCAAGCAAGCAGGAATGGCACCCACCGACATCCGCTCCCTCGAAGATCTCCAGTCACTGGCCATCACCCCGAAAGCGCAGATGCGACAATTACAGCAAGCCTCTCCACCTTTCGGCGGCTTCCTGGGGGTAGATCTGAACAAACTCCGCCGAATTTACACTTCTCCTGGGGCTATTTTTGACCCGGAAGGACATCAGGCTGACTACTGGCGATTGCAGGGGGTTTTCTTTAATACAGGTTTCCGCCCTGGTGACAGGGTGCTCAATACCTTCTCTTACCACCTCACTCCGGGGGGACTCATGTGTGATGAGGCCTTGAGCGGTATAGGCTGCACAGTAGTCCCTGGAGGTATCGGCAACACGGAAGCTCAGGTGCAGCTTATGGAGGAACTCAAGCTTACCGGTTATGTGGGAGTCCCAAGCTTTCTCCAGGCCATCATTGAACGCGCAGAGCAAGATGGCAAGGATTTCCGCCGGGATTTTCATTTGCAGATAGCGGTCACAGCTGGTGAGATGCTTACCCTTGCCAGTCGCAGCCGCTTAGAAGAAGACTACGGCATTCACGTGCGTCAATTTCTTGCCACAGCGGATGTGGGCGGCATTGCCTATGAGTGTGGTGAGAAGAATGGCATGCACTTCGCTGACTATCGAGTCATAGAGGTGGTAGACCCTGAAACCGGCAAGCAGTTGGGCCCGGGCCACGTTGGTGAGGTGGTCGTCACTTTACTTGAAAACCCAGTCTACCCTCTCATCCGCTTTGGTACTGGAGATCTTTCTTATTACGAGGAGGAATCCTGTCCCTGCGGCCGCACCTCTCCTCGTCTCATGAAACTCGTGGGTCGGGTGGACCAGGTTACCAAAGTACGTGGCATGTTTATCCATCCCTCCCAGGTGGAAGAGGTGGTAGCTGCCTTCCCAGAAATTAAAACTGCTCAGGCAGTAGTGGAGCGAGAACAAGACCGCGACAAATTAACCTTTTGTGTGGTTTTAGCTGAACCATCATCTCAAGAAGAGTTGGCCGCTCCTCTTCAAGAGAGAATTCGCGCTGTGCTCAAGCTGAGAGCGGGTGTGACCTTTGTCAGTGAAAGTGACATTCGTGATGCTGAAAAACGCATCTTAGATCTCCGGAAGTGGGACTAGAAGCACATTGCGGATTGGGGATTGGGGATTGCGGATTTAAAAACGACGGGGCGACAAAAAATCTGAAATCTAGAATGTATTATACTAGTACGAGAATCATCTGAATGATGTGAGAGGGCCAAGCTATGGCAAAAGGTGAACTTCCTATTCCATCACATTTCAATCCAGGAAAAGTAGGCGAAGTGTGGAAGGTAGCCTATCAGGAACGGGCGCAAGATGCGAGAAATTGGGCAAGAGAGCACCGACTAATACCCGCTTCTCGCGATAAACTCAAGATTTCCCTGCTCCTCGTCGATGTGCAGAATACCTTCTGTATTCCAGATTTTGAACTGTTTGTTGGTGGTGCCACTGGAACAGGAGCGGTTGACGATAATCTCAGGCTGTGCCAATTCATCTATCGCAATTTAGATGTGATTACTGAAATCTGCCCAACCATGGACACCCATCAGTCCATGCAGATTTTTCATTCCATCTTTCTGGTGAACGACAAGGGAGAACATCCAGAACCCTACACACTCATTACTCCTGAAGATATCGAACAAGGTGTTTGGCGATTCAACCCTGAGCTTTCTTCCAGTCTCGATATCGACGAGACCTATGGTCAGGAGTATTTGCATCACTATACCCGCACCCTAAAGGAAGGCGGCAAGTATGATCTTACCATTTGGCCCTATCATGCCATGTTGGGCGGCATTGGCCATGCCCTCGTTTCTGCTGTAGAGGAAGCCATTTTTTTTCATAGTATTGCTCGATATAGCCAGCCCGATTTTCAAGTTAAGGGAGGAAATCCCTTCACCGAGAATTACTCGGTTCTCAAACCAGAGGTTTTAGAGAACGCAGCAGGAGAGCAGATCGCTGAAAAAAATATAGGATTCATCACCAAACTTTTAAAGTTCGATGCCGTTGTTATAGGCGGACAGGCCAAGAGTCACTGCGTTGCTTGGACAATAGACGATCTGTTGAGTGAAATTCAGATTTCAGACAAGAATCTTGCTGAAAAAGTCTACCTGCTGGAAGATTGCTCTTCTTCTGTGGTTATTCCTGGTGTTGTGGACTACACAGAGGAGGCAAACGCAGCTTTTGAAAGGTTTGCAAAGGAAGGAATGCATATTGTCCGCTCAACCGATCCCATCTCAAGTTGGCCCGGTATAAATCCTTGATAACTCCCACCCGTTTGCTTCTATTTCCAAGCGAAGTAGGTGTCAAATCTTGAATTGTGAATAATAATCGGCAACTTTTTTGATATTCACAATTCAAGATTTGACACCTTACCCAAAAAAGGAAAAATGGGCAGCGCCCATGAGGAATTATTGTGTGAGTGAGAGTGGTGGAGAGAGTGTGGGTGAGGAGAGGCAAACTGGCTCTAAGCTCTAAGTAAACTCAGAGAAAAGCTCTCTATTTTTTCTTTCAGTAATCTAACTCTTGCGGCTATGTCCTCGGCCTTCGTTATGGCCGTGACCATTGCCACCCTTCGTGCGCCTTCGGCGAGAACCTGATCGATATTTTTCTCGTTTATCCCTCCCATTACCGTAAAAGGCACCTTGATCTGCGGGCTGATTTCGCTGATTGCCTCAGGACCCAAGGAACGTCCCACCCCTTCTTTCGTTTGGGTTGAAAATATGGGACCGATGTTTAAGTAGTCGGCTCCATCCTTTTCAGCCTGGAGAGCTTGTTCTAGAGAGTGAGTGGATGCTCCAATGAGCAACTCTGGGGCCAACTGCCTGGCAACTGGTAGAGGTAGATCATCCTGACCCAGGTGGACCCCGTCCGCCTCCACACCGAGAGCAATATCTAAATGATCGTTGATGATGAGTAAGATCCCGGCTTTGGCAGTCATCTCCCTGAATTTCAGTGCCAGGTGGTACAAATCTTTCTTGGAATACTCTTTTTCCCTTAACTGAATGATATTGGCCCCACCCTCAATCACCGCCTCTAAAACTTCCAGATTCGATCTACCTCCTGAAAGTTCTTCGCAGGTTACCGGGTAGACATCCACCTGCTGAAACATCTCTCTTCTTGCTTCTCTTGTCATCTGACCACCACCATTTAAAAGAATAATCTTTTTGCCTTCCTCATCTCACACACTCTCTCTGACGCCTGCGTGGTCTAATGTTTTTTCTTAATCATAGAGCAGGCTCATTATTGTTTTGGAAGAGCCCTTGACTCTCTAGCCGGGATAATTCATGAATTGGTGTTGCGAGACTGTGAAGATGAACGTGCCACCGGGCAACCGCAGGGGCTTGAATCCGAGGCGTACTTGAACAGTACGTCGCAGAGTGAGCTTGTCCTGAGCCACGCGAAGGAAGGCCCGAGGACGCCCGGAAGGGCGTTCATAATATTCGCGCTCGCTGCGCTTCGCTCAGTCCCGCAAGCGGGTTCCCAGTTTCACAGTCGGAGTAGCTCATTCATGAATTATCCGGGCTCGTAGGGTACAATGTTTATCATTCTCAACAGGGTGAGCAAGGCGGTTTGCCAACACTGAACCGGTCACCTGATTTGAATTTTACCACAATTTAGACCTGAAAGAGATTTCAGAAATGTCAGATTACTTGAGATTTGAAGTTTTGCAGCTGGATTTATTCAACATCGAAAACCTGGTTTTCATGGCCAGGTCAACCTTGTATGGCTCTGCAGGTGAAGATCGCGAGCTCTGCTGGAGTACTGGAGTATTGGAGTGTTGGAGTGCTGGGAAAAGCGAAGGCCCAAATTGCAACATGAATTGGTTCTTTCATTACTCCATTACTCCACTACTCCACCACTCCAGCAGACTGCCGCAAAGAGGAATGCGTATTTTAGCCCCCTCAGGAGGCAGCCCAAAGCCCGGTCCTTTGGGCCCGTGCTTTTTATTTTAGGAGGTCATTTCGTGCCACTACTAGGAGCTCATATGTCCATTGCCGGTGGGTTGCACCTGGCTTTCACCCGAATCAGGAAGGTTAAAGGTGAAGCTTTGCAGATTTTTCTCAGCAACCAGCGGCAGTGGAGAACTCCCCCTCTTACTTCTGAAATGATAGAAGATTTTCGTCTGCAATGGCAAAAGAATAAACAGATGGTCGTGGCAGCCCACGATTCTTATCTCGTCAATTTGGCCGCCCCAGACCAGACATTAGCTGCAAAATCAGTGGCTGCTTTTGCTGACGAATTGCGGCGAGCAGCCACACTGAAAATCCCATTTCTTATCACTCACCCTGGTTCCCATCGCGGCGAGGGCGTTGAGGCCGGTCTTGAACGGTTTGTTGAAAACATGGACCGTGCCATAACCCGCTCGAAGACCTCAACAGTAATGGTACTCATAGAAAACACTGCAGGACAGGGCACAAACCTGGGTTCAACATTCGAGGAGATCGCCTTCATCTTAAATGCGTCTCAATATGGTGAAGGTCTTGGTGTTTGTCTCGACACTTCCCACGCCTTCGCTGCCGGCTATGACATTCGCACCCGAAAAACCTACGAGCACACTTTCTCAAAATTCGACCAGATCATTGGCTTGAAAAGATTGAAATTCTTTCATATCAACGACTCCAAGCGACCGCTCGGCTCTCGGGTGGATCGTCACCAACATATCGGCAAGGGAGAAATAGGACTGGCAGGCTTTCGTCTGCTCCTAAACGATCCCCGTTTTCAGCAACATCCGATGGTTCTGGAGACTCCCAAAGGAAAAAAACTTGAGGAAGATAAGAAAAACCTCAAAGTGCTGCGGTCACTTATCGCCAAGAAAAGCATGGTGGAGTGATGAAGCACTGCAAAATATCAAATCTCAAGCACCAATTGTTCAGGTGTCAGGTGTCAGGTGTCAGAATTGATAGACTTAAATCCACAATTAGGAAAATACTTTGGTCTTTGAAAATCCGTTTAATTAGGATATGTTCTATGGCCCGACATTTTAATGGTGAGCAACGGTAAATGAGTAGAGAAAGAGTTCGTCAGACAGCCCCTTTATCCATTCAGGAAAAAATTGAGCAAGCCCACAACCTATTCGAGACCTGTGGCGATTCACTCAGACAAGATCCCTCTCTGCGCACCCTGCTCAACAAGTTGCAAGAATGTATTGAAAATACGAAGAATATGATGTTGAAGCTCGGCGTTGTTTCCGAGTGCAAGCTTTGCGAGGAGCAGGAAGGCGGAAGTTGTTGCGGGACTGGTATAGAGAACAAGTACGACGTGGAACTCTTGCTTCTTAACCTACTCCTAGAAGCCTCCCTACAAGATCAGCAATTCAGTCAGAATAGTTGTTATTTTCTAGGGGAGAACGGCTGTAAGCTCACGGCTCGTCATGTACTGTGCGTGAACTACATCTGCGATAAATTACAGAGAAAACTCACGAGAGAAGAACTCATCGAGCTCCAGACCTGCGCGGGAGAAGAGCTGGATACCTTGTTCTTCCTGCACGAAGCGATCAAAAAGCACATACGAACTCATTAAACACAGATTTACTCACTTTAGCTTTTTGGTGTCTCAAATCCGAATATCTAAATTCGAAATTGTCCTTCGGACTCCCACCCCTGTGGGGCGGGTCCCAATTTCGAGACAATGCTCAAATTTTCAAAATTCTCCTTCGGAGCCCCCACCTTTCAGGCGGGGCCCCAGTTTCAAATGACCAAAACCATTTACTGATTTAAGTTGAATATTGTTTGGGACATTGGAACATTCGTATTTCGAATTTGTTTCGGATTTCGTGCTTCGGATTTCGAATTTGTGTACGCCAGATAGCAGATTTTAAACCTCGAACTTGTTCACACCCATGGACGATGTGCGCTTAAAACAGACGGTGGCCTGCATTGCAGACTACTACAACGATTGCAAAGTTGGTTACGTAGGTCATGAAGGCTACAGGAAATCTACTGACCTGGTTAAGTTCGCAAGGTGCATAGATGAACTGGTTTCCCTTGGCTACATAGAGCCCCAACATACCACCTTTCTTGACCTGGGATGCGCTGACGGGAGAGTGAATATTCTGATGAGCTATTTTGTCAAGCACTCAGTCGGCATTGAAATTGATCCAGAGATACTCGCCGAGTTCAGCTTGAGAGGAGAAGAACTCACCCAAAGACTCCAGAGCAAAAATCTTATACAACCACCTGATAATATCTTTCTTTTCAATGGCAATTCTCTCGAAGCTACCATCTATGAACACATGGAAAATACCATCAATGTCCAATTCAAAAAAATCGATCTCTTCTACACCTATATAACTCTTCACGATCTCTTTGCTGTCAAAATAGCTGAGGAGGCCAAAGCGAAGGCACTGTATCTGGTATACGGCTTCAGCAAGATATTGCCCCGTTATCAAGGATTGGAGCTCCTCATCCCCGATGTGGCCTCCCAAGGCATTGTGGCCCTTTATGGTAAGGGGGAGTCTTGACGTGCTTCCTTGCTAACAGTAATCCTGCTACTTATTTTGTTTGTTATGGGTTATGATCCTGCACGGTAAACATGAAAAAGGTAGGCGAGCATGAGAATACAACGTTGGCTCATCACTCTCATCCTGGCATTTTTTTTTCTGATGACGGGAGCTTCCTGTGCAAGGGAAGAAAGTGAGGGATTGCAGGCCAAAAGCACATCCCCTTCATCTCGATCGCAAGAAAAGCTGCAGGTCAAATGGCTTGGCTTCAACGATGGTCTCGCCAAGGCCAAGACTGAGGACAAACCAATCTTCCTTGAATTTTACACAGATTGGTGTCCCTACTGCCGAAAGTTTCAGAAGGAGACCGTAAACCATCGCAAGGTCGCCAGGATGCTGGCGGAAAACTTTGTTTACGTGCGCTTCAATGCCGAAGACACCAAGAATCGCGTCAAATTCGACGGCAAATCTTACACCCATGTTGAGTTGACCCAGGCTTTCGGCATCAGATCATACCCATCTCTCGTCTTTCTGGACTCTACGAGCACGCCAATAACCATGCTCGCCGGGTTCGTGCCTCCCAATCAGTTCGCCACTGTTTTGGATTACATCCAGCAAAAATGCTACGAAACTCAAGTATCTTTCAACGATTTCAGCAAAAGGGGTAACTGCAACTAAGTCTTGGACCCCGCACCGACTTAACTCCTTTTGCAAAACAGAACTTTTTCTATGTATAGCTAAAATCATTTGTGAAACTCTTAACTATCTGTAACTTCAACGGAAAAAACATTTAGTGAACTGATTTTAGGGTTGACCCTTTCAAGAAATCCTACTATTTTCAGAGTCTGTTTCTATCTTCCATCAATCGTCACTAGATTGAAAACACCTCTAGCAGAACAACAATGATAGTTGCTGTCCCGAAGGAAGTATATCCGGGTGAAAAACGAATAGCGCTTATCTCCCAAACCCTTCCCTCCCTGACCAAGGCAGGGTTAGAAGTGGTAATTGAAGCAGGGGCCGGCGAGGGCATTAACAGTAAAGACGCAGACTTCGAAGCCCAAGGCGCCAAGGTAGAACAAGATCGCCACCGCCTTCTTTCTGGAGCCGACATAGTCCTCATGGTCCGAGGGCCTGGATCTGACCCTGATTTTCCTGCCGCCGACCTGGATGCGCTCAAGGAAGGCACCGCTCTCATTTCTTTCACAGAACCGCTGGCCCAACCAGAAATCATGAAAGAGCTGGCTGAGCGTAAGCTTACCGTCTTCTCTATGGAACTCATGCCTCGCACTACCCGGGCCCAAAGTATGGATGCGCTCAGTTCCATGGCCACCATAGCCGGATACAAGGCGGTGCTGGCTGCGGCAGATGCCTCCCCCAAACTCTTTCCCATGTTCATGACAGCGGCCGGAACTATCACTCCCTCCCGTGTTTTTATACTTGGTGCTGGCGTGGCCGGATTACAGGCCATTGCCACTGCTCGCCGTTTGGGAGCGGTAGTGGAGGCTTTCGACATCCGCCCAGTGGTCAAGGAGGAAGTGGAAAGTCTGGGAGCCAAATTTGTTCAGCTGGAACTGGATGCCGAAGATGCCCAAGATTCTGACGGCTATGCCACAGCTCAATCAGAGGACTTCTACCAGCGCCAGCAAGAACTCATGGCCGAGCGTATCAAGAACTCCGATGTGGTCATCACCACGGCCGCAGTCCCCGGGAAAAAATCTCCTGTGCTGATTTCAGAAGAGGTGGTGGCCGGCATGCGACCAGGGTCGGTTGTTGTGGATATCGCAGCAGAA
>JASFGC010000076.1:0-11976 GCA_050123975.1 Syntrophobacterales bacterium
GATTCATGGAATATCCGGGCTAAAATCGGCTCGGCATGCTCTGGGGCAGGAGCCGCTGCTGGCATTGTCTCATAAAAAACTTATCGGTCATACCTGCTATGAAATCACGGACCACTTCCGGAGGCGAGTGGGAATCGATGTATTCTTGGGACATACCGCCAAGAAAACCGCTGAAAAGTTCGGACTCACGGTTTTCTTTGGCAAGATCCTCCAGATAGAGGTCAAAGAGGGTCTCAAACATCCGGCCAATCTTTCCCACCTCGCCCTTGATCTTGGGATTTTGATAGATTCTAGTATAATTGAATGACTTCAACTCCTTGAGAGCTTCCGAAACCTCCGGGCTGAATCCCACCGCATCTCGGTCCACACTGTTCTTGATGACATCTTCCACAAGATTGTAAACGATAGCGCCATTGGTGGTTCCCAGCAAGTTGGCACAGTTTGCCGGGATTTCGTCTCGTTTTACCAGATTGAGCCTGATTGCATCTTCTATATCGCGACCGATGTAGCTTATTGTATCTGCAAGGCGCACCACACAGCCTTCGAGGGTCATTGGTGTCAGCGTTATTTCCGGTTCATTGCCCTTGAGCTCCATTTCCCTGTCGAGGTCTTCGAATGTCTTGCCAGGTTGGGGGCGCAGACTTTGTTCGTGGATTTCACCATCATGGCAAAGAATACCGTCCAATACCTGAATGGATAGGTTCCAGCCACGACCTTTCCGCTCGATGCGGTCGAGAAACCGTACACTCTGAACATTATGTTGGAAGCCACCAATGCCATGGCGTTGGCAGATAGCCGAGAGATAACGTTCACCGTCGTGCCCGAATGGGCAGTGCCCAATGTCATGGCCCAGGGCAATAGCCTCGATGAGATCCTCATTCAATCGGAGGAAACGGGCCACATCCCGAGCAATCTTGGAAAGGAACTGGACGTGCAAAACCCGGTGGGTAATATGGTCATTGTCAATCAGATAGAAAACCTGAGTTTTGTCAATGTAGCGAGTGTAGGCCAGGGAATGGAGAATCCTGTCCGCATCCAGTGAAAAATGCTGCCGGTGTCCCCGTTCAACCCGCTCCTCAGGTCGCCTCCGGACCGCTGTGGTACTGAAGGCGGCGTAGGGGGAAAGCATGCTCTCTTCCCGCCGTGTGAGTTCTTCTTTGGCTCCCAGTAAGGGTGAAATTCTTCTTTCCATGATCAAAACCGTCCCTGTCTATTGACAGTCTGAGTTGACCGATCCTGAAATTGGCGAAATTACTATCTTGTGGGTGGGTATCCGTAGCCGCAAAGATAGGGCTTAGAGAGCTGTACACTTTCGAGATCGGGCCGCTAGTCCCAGCAATGAAGCAAAAGAACCCCTTAATCATTCGTCTGATGCGAGTTACTGGAAAGAGCTGCGATAACATTGAGATCAGCTTCCACAAAATCGTAGTTCTTCATTTCGGGCACGGTTACCCATCTTACCTGCTCATGTTCTTCCAGTTCCAGGGAACCACCTATAATGGTACACCAGAATGCCATCAATTCAATGAAGAAGTCCGGATACTGATGGTGTACCGTGCAGAAAAGTTTTTCCACTCGAATCTTCAGATTAAGCTCCTCCTGGATCTCCCGGCGCAAGCAGGCTTCCGGAGTCTCATCTTGCTTTACTTTGCCCCCCGGAAACTCCCATTGACGGCCAAAGCGTTTGCTCCTCCCCCGCTGGGCAATGAGTATCTTCTGATCTTCTGTTATCAACGCTGCGGTCACGAGACCCATGCAACCTTACCTCTCATCCTTATTTGGGGCTTCCGTCAGCAACGGAAGAATCAAGTCCAAGCGAACGTGTGCCTTTACGCAAATCTTCAGGCAACTCGTGATTCCATAGTCCCAGTTCAGGATGGTAGCCGAGATAATGTGCCAGTCGGCAAAGGCCGATCTCCGTCTTTGCGTCTTCTATCTCACCCCTCCGACACCAGGAAATTGCCTCAGAAAGTTCATGGAACGTGAAATCACCAACCTCTTCCAGCGGATGGCCGTCACCCTCTGGCTCCGAGGCGTCATCTGGATTCACCTGAACAGCCCGGTAATGGAGCTTCTCCATGCCGAAACCAGGAGCTGAAAACGTGCCTTCCCCGAGATTGATCATATCCTCTGCCTGGACCTCAAAGCCAGCCTCTTCCTTGACTTCAATGGCGGCTCGGCCATCGATGCCAATGCTATTCAGGTCACCATACTCGACTCCGCCCGCCACCAGTTCAAGGTAGGTTAGTCGCGACAGATTATCGAGGCTCGCTTTCGCAGGATTGTTCTTCCGCAGGTATATCGAAGGTCTAAGCCCACGACGCAATCCCACCCAGACCTTGGCTTCTCTGTCAAAATGGTAGAGGACAACCGCCACCGCGTCAGCAAATGGTCCCTCAATCAAATCGAATGAGTAGGCAGCAGAATACTGACCGTCAGAATAACGATTTCTTAGCCGTAACCGGCGAAGGCGGACAAAGGGCGATTCCGGTTCCTCGGTGTCCTCAGCTACCACTTCGATTTCCTCTAGCAGCTCGGGGCTGATCACCAATACTCCTTCTTGTCACAGGTAGTCAGGCAGACTCAGTACCAGAGCCATTCTGGTAAAAAATCCGAATCCAGAGTAACCGGCTTTGCACTGCCCCCTTGACGCAAAGCGCTAAGCGTAGAGCGCAAAGCGTGAGGTAAACGGTAAACCGATCATTCACTGGTTCCACTCACTCTTTTTTTCGCTATGCGCCATGCGCCGTGCTCTATGCGATCTGACTGGCCCCAAGGACCAGGTTTTCATTGTTGCATAAGGCAAATCTGTGTGTTTGGACTATGCCCCAATGCTACATTCAAGTCAAGTCGGGGCCGAGCAACCAGGTCTTCGTCCGAATGTGACGCGGAATGCGGAATGAGCAGATAATTGGCAGGTCAGGACAGAGATGGGCCAACTAGACACTAGGCACCAATGACTTATAAAGTAGTGCCTAGTGCTTAGGGGCCTCAAGGGCACACTAAACTGGTGCTGGTTTAAAACCAGCTTCCTGTGTCCTGTTTTTGTTCCCTGACTTACCGACGAGAACGCTTGGAAGCCTTCAAGGGGTTGAGCTTCACAACTTTCTCGGTACCGGACTTTACATGGGTGGCGAGATTGCAGGAGCCGTTTTTCCACTTGATTTGGGGGTCGGGGCAGGATTGGCAATAGGTGCCTTGTGATAAGGTCATGGCCTTGCCGCAGCCTTGACAGGATTCAATCACGGGATAACAGGTGCCACCATTGAAACTGCAGCCCTGCTTACCCATGAAAAAACATTCTGTGCCTGCTTTAATCGTTTGACAGAGCATGGTCCGTCCCTCCTCTATGCAATTGTTTCTGAGCCAAATCTTGGTATCAAGTCAAGAAAAAGCCGGGGCATAACATTCACCGACCAAATCCCCGGCTTGAAACCGCATATTTCTAACAAAAGTAGAAAAATATTCCAACCGATAAAATCAGAAATAATCGATCATATTATAAAATATATACACAATATCTTGCTCTTGCTCTTAATTTCACCTAATTTCTTTTTATTACATTAATATTCTTTTAAATTTCATGATACAGCTTTTGCAAAGACCAGCGTGTCTCCTTCCCCCTCCTTATCGAGGTTTTCTTTTCCAAGCGCACATGCTTTAATACACCTCCCAAACGTGCTAAGGTAATTTTTTTTGATCAAAAGTTTCAATAGTGCTAATAGGAAGAGCTGAAGAAGAAATCAGTCTTTCGGGCGTTCCGGTAGTCGAAATCTTTTTCTGGGGGGGGCGAATATGAAAGTAATCAAAGCGGTTGTGGAAGACAAGACTTTGAGCCCGGCAGAGAAAGTGCTTTTTGCCATTCTCTACTGCCGCAAGGAAGGAAATGAATGCACTCTATCTGTTCAGGAACTCGTCCATTACCTGGGAGTAGAGTTAAAGGTCATGCAAGACTCCTTGCAGAACCTGGAGCAAGGAGGGTTCATCAAGTTTAAAAAGAATTGTGATATCACTGATGCCAGCAGCTTTCTCTCATGCGCAGTTTTGGGAGAAGACCTCAAACACCAAGAACCGGATGTTCCCCGTCCATGAATCTGAAGTTTACTGCTAACGCCCGTTCCCTTGGCAACTCCGGCGCAACTGTGGGCGCTCTCCTTATGCTGGCATCCGCATTCCTTTTCGCGGTTCTCGACGGCTTGATTAAACTTTTGGGTCCGCCATTCCGCATCTGGGATATCGCCTTCTATCGTTTTGCCTGTGGCCTCGCCATCCTCGTGCTCATTATTGGGCGACGTCACAACCCCTTTGCCGGCCACAATCGAAAACTCCTAATCATTAGAGGAATCACCGGTTCGTGCGCATTTCTCGCACTTGTTGCTGCGATCCGCCTGATCCCCATTTCCACCGCTTTGGTCCTTTTCTTTTCTTTTCCGGCTTTCGCCGCCTTCTTCTCTCCCTTGTTTTTCAAGGAACCCATTACCTGGTCTGAGATTGTATCTGTGGGGATCGCTCTTGTAGGTGTGGCGATTATCTTCGATTTTCAACTTCAGGGTGGACTCTTGGGTCAGGCCATGGCAGTTTTGGGCGGCGCCTTTGCTGGACTCACTGTTGGCATCATTAAAAAGTTACGGGAAAAAAACGGACCCGTTGTCATCTATCTTTACTTCTGCCTCCTGGGTAGCATTATCTCTTTTCCAGCCTTCATCGCTCATCCCCAGGTTCCTCAGGTTACGTCAGAATGGCTTATGTTGGGAGGTATTGTATGCTCTGCTCTGGCCGCCCAACTTCTGATGAATCAGGGATTCCGCTATTGCAAGAGTTGGGAAGGGGGACTTTTCTTGATGGCCGAGGTGGTTTTCACTTCCACCCTCGGTATCGTTTTTCTTGGCGAACCATTAACGTGGCGCTTCTTGACGGGAGGTTTCTTGGTGTTGGGAAGTGCATTAGCGCTCAACCGCGGTAATGCAAAAAGAATTTCTTACCGAGATATTCCTGAGTAAAAGAACGGCGCAAGGCTCAAGGCTCAGGGCACAAGGCAGAAGCAATCAAAGAAAGCCAGTCTTCTTACGCTTAATGTTAAATATCTTTCTAGCCGGTTTGTCCTGCTCTCAATCTGCAATCTACGATCAAAAATCTAAAATCCACCTGTTGCCCCTTGCCAACCTCTGAGATACACTTGGCACATAAGCAAGGACTTAGCAACATATCTTTCTTTGGAGACAACCGGTGTCCAAGTCTGAAACAACATTTCAGCGGTTGCCGCAATACCAGGGCCGCTACTTTAATCCCTGCCACGAACGAGGACCGAAAAAGCACCAATGCCCTGATTGTCATTTCTGTCAGGAGTGCTCCCCATCTCGTTGTAATGTATGTCGTGAAATGGGACAGAAGCCCGGATGTAGACTTTCTCTCCAGGAGCAAATCGCTCTTTACGAACAGATGAATTCCGAAAAGTAATAGCGATTCTAGATTCAAGAATGCAGATGGGAGATTTTCAATCCGCAATCCGCATTCCAAAATCCGCAATTTTTAACTGGCTTCTTGGAGAAAGAACTGGGAAGGCTGTATTCCGAGCACGGAGGGATGGAGGCATTTGACGATTTTCTGATCCCGTTCTGCAAGATTCAACTTTTCACTGCCTTTCAGCCCACCCTGACCGTCATCAACCAGCAACAATACTTGGGGCCGTGTTCTTTCGGACTCACTTGGATAATCAACCACAAGCCCTAATTCTCCACTATCCAGTTTTAGCACTGTCCCCACGGGATACAGCCCCATCATGTTGATGAATGTCTTCAACAAGATCGGATCATATTCTACACCTACCTTTTCCCACATCATTCTCAATGCTTCGTTCGGACTGAAGGATCTGGGACGATAGGCTCGGTCTGCGGTGAGAGCATCATAGGTATCCGCGATACGCAGGATCTTCCCGAAGAGAGTCAAGTTTTCGGTAAAATGAAGTCGTGGATAACCGCTGAGATCATAGTTCAGGTGATGTCCGAAAGGTCCCAGAATAACCCTCGACCTCATATCGCGAGAGGCATGCAACCTGAGAACTCTGTGCACACCTATCAAGGGATGCCTGCGAATATGTTCCCACTCGCCGGTATCCAGCAGATCTGGTTTAGTGATTATGTCCCTGGGCACCTCTACTTTGCCCAAATCGTGAAACATGCCGCAGATGGCGAGTTGTTCGAGGAACATCTGAGACAACCCGATACGTCTGCCGAGGCTCATGGAGAGCAGTGCCACATTTACCGAATGAGTGTAGGTGTAATCATCGTAGTCTCGAATCGTTGATAGGCCCAACATTAGGGTCTCGTCCTCTAAAACCAAATCCACCATGGTCTGGGCCAGACGCCTGGCCTTGCGTATCCCGGCAACGCTTCGCTGGGAAACTTTCTGAGCCACCTCTTTAACCGTAGTCAAAGCGTGCAAGTAGGTTTGCTTAGCTTTTTCTTTGCGCCGCAATTCAATATCTGGAGGAATTTCGTCCATTTCCCGAAGGATCTCTAACCACTGCAGCCCATTATCCGTCAGTTGGCGCTCCAGCCAGGATGGCGGATCTTCTTTGGCGGCAGCCGCATCGAGAAGTTTTGTAAACATAATGAAATCTTTGAATGAAGCCTTCCTGAAGGTAGGACGGAATCGTAGCCCCCGGAGTCCTCGTTGCGGGAAGTAGTCCATCATTTCGTTGATCAGCGGAAAGGTCTCTCTCCGATACAAAAGCTTTTCACCCTGCAGAAAGAATCTTCCCCGCCAAAGCAACATCTCCAGCTCCTCGCCGCCAGCCATTTTGGCAAGGACTTGAGCAAACTGAGAAATGCACTCCTTCATCAATTGGTTGTTTTCTTGATGGATCCTGACCGTATGGATCATGTGGTGGAAGGCCTTGATAAACTTTCCCCCCAGTTCCATCATTTCTGCTTCTTTAGCCGACAAGGTATCACTCCTTGCTTTTCTGATTTTGGTCTTGCATGACCTTTCGGGCTATACGCCGGACGCCTGGCTTGAGACTTCGGCTGGCATCTTCCAGCACCTGCTGGGCTTCCTTCGCTTTTATGGCCTTCAAGGCGAACGCAGCACCCTGCCGATAGGCGGGACTGCGGAGGTCTGGCAGCCAGCTTTTACCAAATAGGGTTCGGCGCAGGAATGGAACAGCACGTCGTGAGCCGCACCTTCCAAGAACTCTAAAACATGCGATGATGTGTTTGTCATCCGTGCCTTTGATTTTGCCTTCTTCCAGATACTGCAAAAGAAGGGTCTCGCTGTCTTCGTTCCTCTCCTGTCCCATATGGTGTAAGATCAGGCGGCGCACTGAGTCGTCTTTATCCTCAATGAGAGGGAATAATTCTTTAATGCTGGCGGAATCCCGACGCAATAACCCCTTGACCGCCGTCTGGCGAACACCTGCGGAAGAATGGTGAATCATCTTGGTTAGAATCTGTGTGGGTCTTTCCCCACGGAGACTGGCCACTACCAAGACGAGCTTCTGTACCAAATCTTCCTCTGGACGATCCAGCATGGCCTCCAAGGGTCGGAGGTCACGGGAGGCCATCGAAAGGATCACCTCGGTGAGCATCTGTTGCAGTCGTAATGATGAGGTCTGCAGCAGCATGACCCCGAGAGTGTGGATGGCTTCGGGCTGGAGCAACAGAAGGACTTCTTTTATTTTCTCTATCTGCTCGCCATCCATTTCTGACCATGCTGTCTGCAAAGGCCGAAGGGATTGGGTACTGGAAGCAGTGAGGAAAAAATTATCAATAAGAGGTATGGCCCATTTTGTTTCAGACTCGCAAAGGTGGTGAACGTGCTGCAGGCTCTTGAGAATTTTCAGGGTAACCTCATAATCTCTTCGCGCCAGCGAATCATGGTATTCCTCTTCCAAGGATTCCAGAACAGTATCGAAATTCTCTTTGTCTCTCAGTTCCAGTAAGCTATCCAGCACAGAGTTCAAATAGTCTCCAGTTGGATCCCGCTTTTCTTCGAGACGAACCATCTCCTGAAGCTCGGCCTCTTCCTCAGGCGTGAGCTCCAGAGTTGTTGGATCTATTGAGACAAGGGCTTCTGATTCTGATGACTCTTGCCCCTCTCCTTCAGCCAATACTGACTGTATGTCTTCCTTTGCCGGCGGTGTTTCAAATTCAGCTTCTGGCTCCGGCCCCCAGAAAAAATCAGCCACATGGTGCTCTATATGCGGCAACCCAGCTTCCCAAAGGGCCGTTACCAGATCTCCCTCGGGTTCGTCTGAGAGGATCCGGTATTTGTTGAGAATCCGCAGGAACTTTTTTACCTCGTTCTCATCGACTCCATCTCGAAACTCCAACCACTGAATTCCATCGCGGAAAAGGGTGAAAGGTAAATTACCGTCCTCGGGGGGCTCTGTTAAGATCGTTTCTCCCTGAAAGAGAAGTCGGTCTTTTTCTAATTCAAACCTGAGATTGCCGTGTGTTTGTAAGAAGGTTTCAAGTTCCTGCCAGAACCGCTCCATAGATCTCGTACAATTGATATGATCCTCAGGATAAAGGGAATAGTTCTTCCTGACGAGCTGCAAGCTGGTGAGCACATTTTCTGCTGCCTGCCACTCCTTGTCGGCTCTGCCTAAGCTATCGGGTTTTGGCTGCGTTTCTTGTACTGTCGCCAACAGATTGTCCCTTTGACCTTTGGTAAAAACTCTCAAATACTTGAAATTTCTATTTTTCTCGAAAATCTGACCCTTCTCTTGGCGCTGTTCAGAACAGAGAGAGGGTTCTAGGATTGTGTGCAAATTCTGGACCAAAAGGGCTAAAAGGAGTGGAGAAGCCCCAGAACTCCTATCCAAGTTACCATCACCGCTGCTGCCGGTTTATAAATATGCCGGTAACTGGCAGCTAGGCTGGCCTTGAAATAGTCTTTCGTAACCAGCAGGCAAATATGAACCGGTGACAGCATCATGCCCACGTACCCTGAGACGTAGGCAAGGGAGGCGTGAAGCAAAAAGTCGAGTGGCGACAGTCCGACAAAGAGGGGGACAAGAAGGGGAAAAGTGGCACCTACAAAACCAATGGTGATGCCTGTAATGAAACCGGAAATAAAAGGCATGGCCACGACAACTACAAGAAACGGAATCTGGTATCGAACCATTTCTTCTCTGATCTCTAAAACGGCCTGACTGTCTATCAAGGCTCCCTTGAAGGCCATGATCCCACAAATAAGGAGCAGCATAGGCAGGGTGGTGCGATTAAGCAGAGCTGTGCAGAAATCTCGAAAGCCTAACCCATTGACCCGTAGTACCCAAATCACGCAGGCCAACAGTCCAAAGAGCAGAGGCATGGCGGCTGGCAGCATGATATTCACACCGAACCACAGAATCAGGCTCCGCAGTAAGGCAAAAAAACCAATACAACCAACTACAACTAGTATCGGCATAGTTTCCCAGAGAAAAGGGCCCAGAATCTGTATATTGAAACTTCGCCGGTTGTTCTTCTCTCTGGTTTCACGCAGCGGTCTCAGGAGAAACAGCGTGCCTGCTGCGATGGCGACAAGGGTGAGTGGTGCCTGGATAAGAATAAAGCGCCACATCTCTACCTGTAACAGACTCACCGCCAGGACCACCCCGGGGTAAAGTGGCCACCAGAACTCCCAGATGTGGCGAAACCAGTAGTTGACTGCGGTTTTTCGGTCTTGTGACAAAGAGCAACCAGCCACTGCTGTTTCCACCATGGGCGCTGAAAACAGTGCCCCACCGGGCATGGGCAATAGTCCAATAAGAGCAGGCATGACAACAGTCACCGTGGAGGCATCCTGCACGATGGCAACAAAACTGTTCACTATTCGATCAAGTTGGCCGGAGACTTTCATCAATTGGCTCACTATCAGGATAAGACAAATGATCGCCACCAACTGTAAGGTCTCCACACTGGAAAGACTTGCCACTAAACTATGAGTGATCTGCACTGGCGATTGTCCCATCCAAAACCCCACCGCCACCGCGCCAATAAAGAGACAAAAACTGAGATGAACTCGTAAGCGGTTTAAAGCCAGGATAAGGCCAAAGCAGCAAAGAACCTTGATTAAGGCTGGTAATTCCATTCCTCAAATTCCTTAATTCGCACTCCGCATTCCGCAATCCGAAACTGGGAACCCACCCGGAGGGTGGGAGTCCGAAGGACAAATCGCCAATCCCCAATCTGCAATCTACAATCTAAAATCAGAAATATATCTGCCTCGGCTCACGCTGGCGCACGATAGCAGAAAAAGAAAGGAGGGGAAAGAAAAAAGGAGTTAACACATTCCCACATTCCACCAGCTTAGGTAAGAGCTTTGAAAAATCCCATTACGGTTTGGTGGAATGTCCGAGCCCGTTCAAGGTAAATGAGATGGCCGGTATTGCTGAGGGGCTTCAATTCAGCCCCGGTAATACGTTGCGCTAACAGACTGCCGTTTTCTGCCGGTACCAACTGGTCAAAATCTGCTGTGAGAATAAGAGTCGGGGTTCGAATACTGCCGAGGCGGTCACAGAGATCGAAGCTGCGGATCACCTCCAGTTGCCTCTGCAGGGCGTAATCCGGCTGCAGGGGAGCGTTCAGCTGACGTTCTCTGTAACGATTCAAGGAATCCGAACCTCTGTTCAAGAATGCAGGTGTGACCAAGAGGGTGAGGTTCTTGTCAATAATCTCCTCGGGCGAAAGACCTGCGTTATCAGCGAATCTTTCAATGACCTCCGGAGCTGGTGGGATGCGCTCGCTGCCACCGCAGTGGGTGCATCCGAGTACCAGGCCGGAAATCCGCTCCGGGTGAGACAGTGCCAACACCTGGGCTATCATCCCACCCATTGACAAACCCACCACAAAAGCTCGCTCTTCTTCAGCAGCATCCAGGACAGCTGCGGCATGATCCGCCATCTCCGCGATCTCATAAGGCCTGTCAGGCATGCTGGAACGACCTGCGCCCATATTGTCAAAGACAAGCACCCGAAAGTGAGGGGACCAGGCATCAATGCTTTCTTCCCACGTCCAGGTGCCGCCGCTGACCCCACTGATCAGTAGCAGAGGTTTACCTTTCCCGTGACTCTCCCAGTAAATGTCGATGTCACCTATTGCTGTGTGTGGCATGGGTTAACTCCAAAGAAGTCCGTTGTCAGTGGCAGTTCACTTCTTTCACTGCATAAAGCACGGAGAGCTCTGAATGCCTAAAATGTCTAAAGTGTCTAAAGTGTCTAAAGTGAACTAAAATCATCTTAAATGCCTACAACTTGAAATCTACAATCTCAAATCCTCAGTCTCTCAATCCCTTAATGCCTAGATCCCTCAATTCACATTCCGCAATGTCTCCGTTTCTCCGTCTCTCCGTGTCCCCGTGTCGTTCCTCTCCATGCTCTATACCTTCTTCACTACTGACAACTGACACTCACGACCTTTCTAACTCCAGCTGCTTTTTCTTTTCTTCAGTGAGCGCCAGTTCTAGCTGCCAATCGCGATTGGCATACTCATCGTTTTTTTTAATAAGAAGCCAGTCTTTGGCTGATCCCTTCCCTCTGGGCTTGAGTTTCCTCAGAGTATATCCACCTTGAAGAAGTCTCCCGTGCAAAACAAAAGAAATTTTATTTTCAGTCGTTTCCAATAACTCGAACTCACCCTCATCCCAAATAACTACTGCTCCGGCGCCATAACTCCCTTCGGGAATGATACCCTCGAAATCAATGTACTCCAGAGGATGATCTTCCACCTCCACCGCCAGTCTTTTTTCCGCAGGGTTCATGGAAACCCCTTTGGGAATGGCCCAGGACTTGAGAACGGTCCCAATCTCCAATCTAAAATCGAAATGCAATCGGGACGCATGATGTTCGTGTACCACAAATCTGTTACGCATGTGATCAGCACCTTTCAGTGAACACCACAATCTAAAAAATTAAAGAATACAGGAGTCAGGAGTCAGGAGTCAGGAGCCAGTAGTTAGGTTTCAGGTGTCAGGTGTCAGGAAAAAACGGTAAAC
>JASFGC010000077.1:0-11929 GCA_050123975.1 Syntrophobacterales bacterium
TCGTGATTAAATAGCACTGATTATCAATACAACCCCTGCTTGGCGGGTTCATTCTAGCCCTGAAGGAGAACGATCATGAGCAAGCAAAAAGTCCTTTTCATTTGCACCCACAATAGTGCTCGTAGTCAGATGTCCGAGGCCTATTTACGCAAATTGGCCGGCGATCGCTTCGAGGTTGAAAGCGGTGGTTTCGAGCCTACTACCATAAATCCTCTGGCCGTTGAGGTCATGAAAGAGGAGGACATCGATATTTCTGGCAACATGACCAACAGCGTCTTTGAGCTCTACAAGGAGGGGCGACTGTACGACTACGTGATCACCGTCTGTAATGATAGTGAAAACCTGTGTCCCATTTTCCCTGGGATTACCAGGAAATTGCACTGGGCCTTCGAAGATCCAGCTTCGTTCACCGGATCCAAAGAGAAAAAGCTGGCCAAAACAAGAGAAGTCCGGGATCGAATAAAGCAGACCATCCAAGATTGGCTCGAAGAAATGGCATAAGATATGGGAAACCTACCATCGATATCATTCCCTTTTTGACCATTGCTCACCGAAAATACACACTCTCACAACAATTCTGTCACAAACCTCTGGCATAAATGCGCAAAGCTTAGGAAATAGTACAATGAACGCTCAACAAAGGGGATTACCATGAGGAAAATTTTGTTGGTGGACGATGAGGAGTACATACGGCGCCTTTACGCTGAGGAACTCTCGGAGGAGGGGTACGAGGTCGTCACTGTTGCCACAGGTCATGATCTCCTGAGAAAGATTACCCTTTCTCAGCCTGCTGTGGTGATTCTGGATATCAAGTTGATGGACTACGATGGCCTTGAACTGCTGCAAGAGATCCGTAGTCACTATCACGATCTACCTGTCATTTTGTGCACCGCCTATGACACCTACAAGGAGGACCCGAAATCATTCGCCGCTGATTACTACGTGATTAAATCATTCGACCTCAGTGAACTGAAAATGATGATCGGGAGAGCCTTGGAGACAGACAGTTCTATCCGGCTGACCGGCACCTCTTGAAATGTGTCTCTCTGTTTACCGTCCGGTTCGAACCTTTCGCCTTTTTGTCTGATAAGGTGCAATGAAGAAAGGAGGTTTTATGTCAAACTATCTTGAAACTGAACTGCAAAGAATTATCGATATTGCCGAAGAGAATGCTGAGATATCTTCGGAGTACACTTTCAAGTTCTTCAGGATTTTTCTAACCGCTTCTGAAGCAAGAGATATTCTCGAGATCATTCAGAGCAACAAGGAATTTCAATTTGTCCAATCAAAAGTCGCTCACTAAGGCAGAGTCTCTGCCAGCGCCCGATCGTTGCTCGGTAATACACCATGATATCTTTTCTCTGTTGACCGGCCTGCTGGATCTGGCGCTCAAGCTCATCTTGCTTTTTGCTTTGAAATTGACTTACCTGCTGATCTCTAACGCTGATGCGGTGGAGATCGACCTGGCTGATATAGAATAATCTTTACCTTTTTCTGATCCCTGCCTGACCGGGCTCGCCCGCCAGAAATACATCACTTTTTCACAGAACTGCCGCGGTTCTGTAACATGCCACCTGTACCTTTACTCCCAGTGGTTGTTTGGTTCAACTACCCCTTATTCTCGCCCCCATCGATTAACCCCTGCATAGCAGACAGGCAAACATCCTGGATTGATGGGGGCATTTTTTTGTTAACAACCCTTGAGTTGAGCATAGATGGATTTCAGAATCTTCTCTTGGGTCGGCTCGGGGCACATGGTTTAGCCTGTCGGTAGAAAAACGATTTAAAATTACTGCGGTTAGAGGTGAAATGTGGGTGATTTTGGCCCGGAACTGCCTAAAATTGAAGTGTGCTGTAAGTGTCCCACATGTGGCAAGGAGCATAGAATGTGGTTACGATGGGTAGGTCGTCATATGCCACGAAAGATTTGCCCGGGCTGCAGGAAAAATGTGGGATACATTGATGGTGACTATATTTTTGAGATACCAGAATCTACGAATCTCTTTAAATGATCAAATGAGCCAAGAAACGACAACCTGGTCAAAGCTTGCCAAAAAGGAGACAATCATATGGCGTGCAAGGCACCGTCCTCCACTAGGAAAAACATCGCTCTAATAGCGCACGACAATAGAAAGGGTGACCTGTTGGAATGGGCTCAGTTTAACAGAAACCTTTTGGCCCAGCACGATGTGTATGCAACTGGAACAACAGGCAAGCTGCTAGAGCAGGAACTAGAGATGGACATTATTAGACTCCAAAGCGGACCACTTGGAGGTGACCAGCAAATTGGAGCAAAGATCGCCGAGGGAGATATCGATTTTCTCATCTTTTTCTGGGATCCCCTGGAACCTCACCCCCACGATCCCGACGTGAAGGCTCTCTTACGACTCGCTGTGGTGTGGAACATTCCCATAGCCTGTAATCGAGCCTCCGCTGATTTCATGTTCTCTTCGCCCCTGATTTCTGAAGAATACCAGAGGCTCCTGCCGGATTATGAGGAATATAGAAACCGGCAAACAATAGAAAAACAATAAAGGACTGGCCGCTAAGAATGAAACCATGAGACCACTCCTCACTTTCACTTCCCAGACCTCTGTTGAGTGAACATCTGGCCATTTCCTTCAATGACATGATATACTTCTAGCTCGGATATCTCATGAATTGCTGTCGCGAGACCACGAAGATGGGTGTGCCACCGGGCAACCGCAGGGTGTTGGTGCCGAGGCGTACCTGAACGGTACGTCGCAGGGGCCGACACCCGAGGACGTCCGGAAGGACGGCCATATCCGTGGTCGCAGCAAGTCATTCATGAGATATCCAGGCTAGGTTACAAGTCCAACTATCCCTGAGGAGGAACAAATGACACAGGAACGAAACCTGAGTATTCCTGGCGGTTTGACTGGAGCTCTCATAGGTCTTGCGGCCGAGTTGGCACTGGAGGAAATAACCGGCATGGAGGTTGTGGGCGGACTGCTCGCCGTGATCGGTGCCGGTTTTGGCTTGATAAGGATTGACCAGCGCATATACGAAGCCACGGTTAGTCTGGTTAAACGGGTACCGGTGGAGCCCACTTCTGACTATCGGGATGTTTTGGAACAAATAGATGAGATGTCCATTGAGCTCCCCGAGCTGCGAGAGAACTTCGTTAAGCTCATACGTGCAGGCATCGAAGCACAAAGGGCTTGAGGTAGATGGTAGGATTCAATTCCCTGTTCAAGTTCTTGCGCAAGACTTTTGGACCGAAGTTTGAAGACCGCGGATTTCTTCCGCGGCGCTATTACTTGTACAGAGCTCTGGAAGCATTGGATGAGGACGACATTGACGAGGCCGTGCGCATGATTACCCTGGCCGGAATGGACAACAAGAAGAGCGCTCGTTGGCGCATGGTATGCCAGCAAGTTATCTTCCGCTGCAGGGTTTTGGTTTCAGTTCACGAAAAACAGATGGACCAAATAAATACAGAACTGGAGATCTTCGGCAAGAACGAGGATCTCCGCAACATTTATCTGCGTTTGCAGGAGGTGGAACGCAAGGCGCGGGACATTCTCAAGAACTATGAACTGCAACTACTCGAGCAGTTGAGTGAATCCACTGCAAGCGTAGCGCAACCTTCCTGAGCTTTAACCCGTATATTTCATCTAGTTAGAGATTGGGATATGGGTAACTTTATTCGCAGCCATGCATGACAACATTGCTCCCATCGAAAACATCTCTCTTGAACGACTTCAGAACCTCAAGGGCGTTTTATTCGACCTTGACGACACCTTTACTACTCGCGGAAAGATACCCGCTTGCTCCTTATCTGCACTCTGGGATCTCAAGAATAGTGGGCTCACGGTAATCTCCGTCACCGGGAGGCCGGCTGGTTGGTGTGATCACCTTGCCCGCATGTGGCCCGTTGACGGCGTGGTGGGAGAAAATGGGGCTTTCTATTTCTGGTTTGATGAAAAAAAGCGAAAACTAAAAAAGCGCTTTTTGGACACTGATTCGGTCCGGGCGGAAAAACGACAGCGTCTCTTGGCCGTACGCGACGAAATTCTCGCAGCCGTTCCAGGCTGCGCCCTTGCAAGTGATCAGCACTACCGGGAAGCGGATCTGGCTATTGACTACTGTGAGGACGTACCACCGTTGGGCCCCGAAGCGGTCAAGGAAATTTGCCAGATATTCGAAGCGCACGGCGCCACCTGCAAAGTATCTTCCATTCACGTAAATGGTTGGTTCGGGGAGTACAACAAACTTGGAATGGCGAAGCGGTTCATGGAAGAGCGCTTCGGTTCGAACTTAGACACAACAAAAGCGAGCTTCGCTTATTGCGGGGATTCACCAAACGACGAGCCCATGTTCGGGTACTTCCCCATGAGCGTGGCGGTGAACAATGTGCTGAAATTCGTGGATCAGATGCAGACACTCCCTGCCTACATCACTGCGCAAGAAGGGGGCGAGGGATTCGCGGAGTTTGCCAAACATATAATTAAACACAGGCAAAAGGCGTAAGGCCCAAGGCACAAGAATTAAGTTTTAAGGTTTCAGGTGTCAGGTGTCAGGTTTCAGAATCAAAGCCTTCTAAGTTTGAACTCGAAATTCGCAATTCGCAATCCGCAATCCGCAATCCGCAATCCGCAATCCGCAATCCGCAATCCGCAATCCGCAATTTCACCCTCTGCTCTATGCCTACAACAAGATCATACACTTCTCCGGATTCAGGAATAGGTACAGTTCTTGTCCTTCCTCTTGCGGCAGAATATGCGAAACCTGCACCCTGATCATCGTTCCATTTACATTGACAAAAAAGTAGAGAAAGTTACCCAGGTATGCCTTGTGGGCGATGGTACCTTTGAACAGGTTCTCCTTATCCTGAGGCGGTTCAGTAAATACTTCCACATCCTCGGGACGTATGGATGCAAAGACTCCTTCCCCAGGTGCTGTGCTCTTTATGCTCGGCGTCTTACAGAGCATCTTTTCGCTGAATTCGGTGCGCACGTAAACCGCCTCCGTGTCCTGAAGGACCTGGACCACCTCCCCGGACATAAAGTTCATGGTGCCTATGAAGTCGGCAACAAATCTGTTGGCGGGCTCATCATATATCTCCTGGGGAGTGCCGATTTGCACCACGTTCCCTGACTCCATTACGGCGACTCGATCAGAGATAACCATCGCTTCTGCCTGATCGTGGGTGACGTAGACCGAGGTGATGCCCATACGTCTTACCAGACTCTTGATTTCAAATCTCAATTCTTCTCTGAGCTTGGCATCCAAGTTGCTCAGGGGCTCATCCAACAGCAATACCTTAGGATTTCCCACCAGAGCCCGCGCCAGGGCCACCCTCTGCTGCTGCCCGCCGCTCAATTGAGCAGGGTATCTCTCCTCCAAACCATCCAAACCCACTAGTTCCAATACCTGTTGCGCCTTTTCTTTCATGCTTTTCTTGGGTATTTTCTTAAGTTTCAAGCCGTAAACGATATTCTTGTAGACCTTCATATGTGGCCATACGGCATAGTTTTGGAACACCATACCGATTCCCCTTTTTGACGGCTCTACAAATCCCTGTGAAAGCATAGGCTTACCGTCGATGATGATGTCCCCCTCCTCTGGTTTCTCCAATCCTGCGATGCAGCGCAAGGTGGTTGTCTTGCCGCAGCCACTGGGCCCAAGGAGCGTTAACATTTCTCCCTCATTCACTTCAAGCTCTATGTGATTGACTGCCACTACTTTCTTGAAGCGCTTGAACAGATTTTTTATCTCTATGAATGCCATTGAACTTTTCTCCGTAAGAAAAAATCTACCCGCTTAGCATGCGGTTTCAAGTAAAAAAGCAGTAATTAGTTCTCGACCAGGCATAAGGCACATGGCGTGGTGAAAATTTCGAATCTCAATTTTTTTAAATCCGCAATCCGCAATCCGAAATCCGCAATGCTCCCCTACGCCTTGCACCTCTTTTTTATGTGCCTCCTGGACCCCAGGCTGCTTTGAGGACACCCCCGCTGATCCTTGATATGATCAGCAGCAGGATAAAGGTGATCACAATCATCAGAAACGCCATGGCCGCGGCAATTCCGAACTCCATACCCCGGTGCCAGTTCAAATAGATTCCTATGGGCAGGGTTTCCCATCCTCCTTGATAAAGGAATACCGCAGTAGAGATCTCCTGAAACGCCATGATGAAGAACATCACCA
The DNA here is from genome assembly GCA_050123975.1 of Syntrophobacterales bacterium. GTDB lineage: Bacteria > Desulfobacterota > Syntrophobacteria > BM002 > BM002 > BM002. The sequence continues at coordinate 6,175 of JASFGC010000077.1, forward strand.
CGCCCACCAGCACCCCTTTGAGCAGCAAGGGCAATGATATGTTAAAAAAAGTTCTGATTTTACCTGCGCCCGATACTTCGGAGGCCTCCTCGAGGGAAATATCTAACTGCAAGTAAGAGGCATGTGCCATCCGCAAGAAGTAAGGTAGCCGCCGGGCAAAGAGGGCCAGCGCCATAATAATCCAATGGTCGGCTAAGGGTACGGGTGTCGTTTTCCAAAATCCCAGGAGATAACTTACTCCCACGGCGATACCTGGGAAAGCCAGCATCAGGGTGATGACAAAGTCGAGGGCATCCCTTCCCGGCATGCGGGTGCGGACGATGAGATAGGCGGCAGGAAGCCCGAAGACTATTCCAAAAAACAGGGCTATAAGACTGAACTTGAAAGAGTTCAATATCAGGCCCAGGCTTTCCTGACGTATTAGTCTGAAATTTTCCAGGGTCCAATAGGTTGGAAATGGCTCAATCCATGTTCTGGAAAAAGCGGCTAAGCCCAGCACAATTGGGATGAGGAGGACGAGGATGGCAATAAAAATCATGTACACATACGAGCCCACTTTCACCACCGGGCTTGGTTCGATCACTCTCCCTTCAGCCGTTGTCCCTTTTGACAGGCCAGTATACTTTTTCCTCTCCACCCACCATCTGGCGAGCAAAAACAAGCCAATGCATACGATGGAAGAAACCACCACCGCCACGATCCCCATGTACTTGCGATGCATATCGGTAAAGTGATAGGAGATGTTGATGAAGGCAACCGTGGGAAGAAAGTCCACCTGCCCCAACATCAATGGCGTCAGCCAGTCCGTAAAGGGCCAGAGGAAGACGATGACGGCGCCAGCAAGATAGGTTGGGGTGCAGAGAGGCAAAGTGACTGTGAGGAATCTCCAAAAGCCGCTCGCCCCCTCGACTTCGGCGGCTTCCTCAAAACAGGGGTCTATGGTGGTGAAACCTGCGGAGAGACTAAGGACGATAAAAGGGAGCATGTGCAGGGCTTGAATGAATACCAATCCGTGTAGCCCGTACATGAAATTTATGGGTGTCTTGATCAACCCTATTTCCATAAGGAGCAGATTCACAGTGCCAAACCTGCCAAAAAAGATGATGAAAGCGAATACGCCGGCGTAAGCGGGCAATACAATGGGCAAAAGGATGAGGGCTGTGAAAACTGTCTTCCCCCACTGCCGGTATCTCGCCAGAATGTACGACAGGGGTATTCCGAACAAGGTGGTCGTCAGGAGAACCAGCGTGCTCAGGACCAAGGTATTGCCAAAGGTTTTGAGATAATACGTGTCTTGGAAGAATTCCAAATAATTGTTTATGCCCCAGCCGCCGGTTTCGGCGATTTTGAAGCTTTCCACCAGCAGAATTGAAAGAGGATAAACCACCAGGAAGGCAATAATCGACCACAGAAGTGCTGAAAGAAGGATATTGCCCCGAGTCATATACGTCCTTTGCTTTCCTGCCACCTTACTCTAACCGGTTCTCACCGGCAGACGGGGCTAGGGATGCTTCATATAGGTATCATATACTCAATGTACGGGCGAGCCTAAGCTCGCCCGTACATCAAGTCCGTTGAATATTCTGTTACATTGAGATAATTCGCTACCCAGGTCGCCGTCGCAGCGCTATGACTACTGCCACCACTGAAATCAAGAGGGCTATTCCTACTGCCAAGAGGAGTCCCGTTGGTGGACCCACTGCGACTGGGAGAGCGCGTGCCTCAGTTGCAGCCAAGCGGGCTGCGGCATAATTGCCATCTACCTCGAAGAGCCTTCTGGCTTCCTTTACCTTCGCCTCAGCCTTGCTCACGTCCATCTTCTGATCTTTCGCCGCCTGAATTTCTCCCTCAACTTCCTCAATCAGGAACAGACTGCTTTTCAACTCGCCCCACTTTCGGTAGATCTCGTACTCATATTTGCGGTTGACTTCGTCCCACCTCTTGGTGGCAAGATCCAGGTCGTATTCAATGAAGCCGACATCCAGAGCCCAGAACGAATCAACTCCCAGGGCCTTTTGGGCGTGCTTGGCCATCTCAACGCCTTCTTTTTCCCATACCGAAAATTTAATATCCTTATTGGAGGCGAAGTAACGACCCTCCAGCACGTGTTTTTGTCCGTCATCGCTGTATAGCCAGTCCAGAAAGATCTTGCCGTTCTTTTCGTTGGGCGCGCCTTTCAGCAAAGCCACGGCCTCTGGAACCAGGATGGTTTTTTCCGGGAGCAAATCCTTCACGGGATAGCCATCTTTGCGCGCTGCCATGGCGTTCATTTGCGGCTGCGCTACCCCGATGGGAACTTCGCCGCGCTTCACGAGGTTGGTCGTATCTGTGCTGCCGGTGGAGAAGCGGGATAACTGCGCCGCCAACAACCTGAGATATCTCCACGCTTCCTCTTCTCCGAATGCCTGCATGAGGATCTCTACGGTTTCATGCATGGTGCCGGAGGCATATGGCAGCGTATGGACGATGTTGCCCCGGTAGATGGGGTTGAGCAGATCGTTCCACGTTTTTGGTGGCGGCAGTCTCAGCTTTTTCAGAATCTTCTCGTTGTACAGATTGGTGACGATCCAGGGCGCAAAACAGGTCCAATAGTCATCTTTATCCTTTACCTTCATGCCGTGCCATTCGGCGGGAACCTTGTCCCAATTCTTTGGTCTGTACGGAACAAGCAATCCGTCTTTCTTTAAAACTTCATGGGCTGGGGCGCCGGCGCCCAGGAAAATGTCGGCATCCGGTTTGCCGCCCCATATTCTCACTTTGTCCACGCAGACCGGCCATCCGCCCGGTCGCACGAAGGTGATTTCTATGTCCTTACCGTAGGTTCTTTTGTAGTAGGCCTTGAAACCCTTGGTCAGACTGGCGGACAGCTCTTTGTAGACAGGACCGACCCAGCCGATTTTCTCGGCGGCTTGCGCTTGCACTGCAAAGGTCGGCACGAGCAGCAGCGCTACCGCCAGAACAGCGAAGATTGTTACTGCCAAGGTTCTCTTTCTCATTTTGACCTCCTTTCCATGTCATATCAAAAAAACGAAGAAATTAGTTGTTCCTAGTCACCTCCTGTCGTAATAGTCCTCTCGATCTTTCTTAAAACGACATCCCACCATCAATCTTTTACTGTCATAACCTCCTTTTGAAAAGGGTTTTCCGTTTCGCTTGTATTTTTAACAAGACAGAGATTCATAAGAAAAACTGATTCACCTAATTCCGTATCACTTAAGGCACAGCCCGTATAGGGATGGAAATCACGCGGCAAAGAAAGATCTGTTCTGTCAATGATTAATGATAAGTTCTTCGGTCACAGCAGACTGAGAGTTATGAGAGGTTCTCGTGTTACCTAATGATTCAAATTAGCACAACTACATCCTGACTTCAACGAAATTGACTTGGGTCCAAAGCCTTCCCATATCGGATCGGCGATCCTTGTGCAGAAAATGTTCTTTGTGCTATTTTCATATTTAAGAGTGACTTAGGAAATGGGGAGGAGGTAAGGTGGCGCAAATAGTAATTTTGGGTGCCGGCGTCATGGGCACTGCAATGAGCATACCTCTGTACGACGCCGGCCATGCAGTCCATCTGGTGGGCACCCATTTGGATAGCGACATAATTCAGAAGTTAAAGGAAAGCCGCATTCACCCCTTGATCCACTTTCCCCTGCCCGACAGCGTAGAGCTTTACACCTATGACCAATTAGGTGAGGCCATGAAAGGTGCCGATTTAATTATCTTGGGTGTAAATTCTCTGGGTATTGAATGGGCAGCCGAAATCCTGGGGCCCTTGCTCTCTCCTCAAGTTCCCGTTCTCTTTTTGACCAAAGGTCTGGTGAGTGACGGAGGCAATCTGAGAATATTGCCGGATGCCCTTCGCCTTCTTCTGCCTGCTCACTATAGGGACAGTATTCGGCTCGCGGCGGTGGGCGGTCCTATGCTTGCCACGGAACTCGCTGCCCGGCACCACACGAGCGTGGTCATCACCAGCTCGGACCAGGCCCTGCTCAACGAGCTGGCCGCCATGTTACGCACTCCCTACTATCATATTTGGACTAGTACCGACCGGATCGGTGTTGAGGTCTGTGCCGCTCTGAAAAATGCCTATGCCCTGGGTGTGGGGCTGGTGACAGGCTGGTTGGAAAAAAAGCGAGGATCAGAAGACGTCGCGGCTTTGCACAACCCGGCAGCGACTATTTTTGCCCAAAGCATGCTGGAAATATCTTATCTTGTGGAACAGATGGGGGGACAACTCGATAGCGTCCTCACCTTATCCGGCGCAGGTGATCTGTATGTAACCTGCCTAGGCGGACGTAATAGTCAGATGGGTCGCCTCCTAGGATTGGGCATGTCTTATGCTGAAGCCAAAGCCGAACACATGTCCCATATAACCATTGAAGGGGCCGAACTGGTCCTGGCCATAGGTCCCACCATAGAAAAAATGGTGGATCGAGGAGAGCTCGCCGCTGCTGCTTTGCCTTTGTTGCGCACCATCGTCGCCATATTGTGTCACGACGCTGAGGCCCAGATTCCCTGGGGTGAGTTTTTTGCCGGCCCTCAACTTCAAAAAAACCCTTAAGCAAAATCAGTACGAAAGTACGGTTTAGTTACTAAAAAAGTGAACCGTTTTTTCTCTTGCTTTTTCCCACCGCCTTGTAGTAGTAGAGAACGACACAACTTGGGTACCCGAAAGGGTTTAATAGGGAATCCCGTGGAAGTCGGGAGCGGTCCCGCCGCTGTTATCGGGGACGAAAGCCGCACCTAACCCGGTTGTTTCATGAATTGCTGTCGCGAGACTGCGAAGATGGGAGTGCCACCGGGCAACCGCAAGGTGTTGGAGCCGAGGCGTACCTGAATGGTACGTCGCAGGGTACGACACCTGAGGACGCCCGGAAGGACGCCCATATCCGCGGTCGCAGCAAGTGATTCATGAAACAACCGGGTGTAGCCACTTTCCAGTCGAAACTGGATGGGAAGGCGCGGCAAGTAGGATGATCCGAGAGCCAGAAGACCTGCCCAGGTGCTGGTCGATCAGAGGCCACGCGGACATGGCTGAGATTGGCGATCCTTAAGGATCAAGTAAACTGGGTGCAATCCTTAAGCTGGAGACAGCTTAGGGATTTTTTTTTGGCACCAACCTCAACCCCACTTTTCTCGAGGGCACCTGCCGTGGGCAGACGGCAGGTGTCCTTGGGAAACACTTTCTTAACTTATTTGTGAAAGGCAAAGAGGATTGTCTGAAAAACTAGGAACTAGGAAGTAAGCACTATGCACTGTCAAAAGTCAACTGCAAATAGTCTTTCAGTGCCTAGTGTCTAGTGTTTAGTAGAGCGGGCGTCTCTGCCCGCTAACGGACAGGCACGGAGGCCTGTCCCACCAAAATTCATTTTTCATATAAACACAGCTTAGGTAGGGCGGGCGTCTCTGCCTGCCTTAAATAATTCACGGAAGTGGATGGATTAATTTAAAAGGAGGAGTGGATATGAAAAAGGGACTGATAATTTATCTCACCGACAGTGACAGCCTGCCGGAAGTTTTTGATGGTGATGATGCCCTGGCTCACCTATCTTTACCGTGCGACTACTCGCTTTTGGCAGCTTCCGCGGAAGGCTTTTACGACATCCCTGAGGCTTGGCATCTCATGTTGACAAAGGGCATGCAGTATATATCCTGCGTCAAGGGTAGGTTCAGTGGAACTGGCGACATCGAGCTCTATGGAGAGCCTCTAAGACTGTACGGGTAGTAACTATTGCGGATTTGGGAATGCGGAA
>JASFGC010000078.1:0-11899 GCA_050123975.1 Syntrophobacterales bacterium
TCGGATGAGTACCTCTGTAATCCCATGCCAAACGAATGACCCCGAGATCTCGCAAATCGCTCTCGGCCTTGCACATTGAAATATGAATGATTAATATAACTAATAGATCAAAATCGAAACCTCCTTGTCTATATGAGCCCCCACTGGCTGCTTGATCGGCCGACGGGGGCTTTTCTTGTAACCCGGATATTTCACGAGTTGTCTGCTGCGACCGCGGATATAGGCGTCCTTCCGGGCGTCCTCGGGTGTTCCTTCGACAGGCTCAGGACAGGCTCCCCCTGCGACGTACCATTCAGGTACGCCTCGGATCCAACACCCTGCGGTTGCCCGGTGGGACAACCATCTTTACGGTCTCACGACACCAACTCGTGAAACATCCGGGTTATTTAACATCGAAAACCTGGTTCCTAGTGCTAGGCCATATGGCATAGAGCATAGAGCATAGAGAGCTAATTTCGAATTGCGGATTGCGAATTGCGAATTGCGAATTTTGGGTTGTGATTCTTTAATTTTAAAATTGTCCTTCGTACTCCCACCCTTCGGACGGGTTTTCAATTTCCAATTTCCAGATTCGAATTTTGCCTTGTGCCCTGGGCCTTAAGCCTTGAGCCGCTCCCTTTGGGTTCGGATTCATTACTGGTGGGAATTATGTGTACAGACTGATCGGGTGGGGAAAAATGAAATTAGAGTTGCTTGTTACAACGGTTGCACTGATAACTGTCGTCTTCCAGTATCTTCTCCTTAGTTATGGCCTCTTCCTCAGCAATGTGAAAAACCTCTTCTTCCGTCATGCAATCCTTGCAGATTATCTCTCCCTTGTTTGAGTCAACTATTCCCAGTATGTCGTCCAACTCTAGGTTTGCCATTTCTGTGACCTCTCTCTGCCAACACCAAGAAGAAACAGGGTTTTCCCATTGTATGAGCAAGATGTGCAAGTATTAGGCCTGCAGTGGCAGGATAGCCCGAAGCCGCCAGGAATGTCAAACTGACCAGCTATTCAACAATGAAGAACTGGTTCCCAAGGCCATGTAAAATTCCATGGCTTTGCCGGCACAGGTAGCAAGCTTTTTAGGAGTATTGGAGTACTGGAGTATTGGAGTGCTGGAAAAACCAAAAACCGGAGCTTACCTTGGATGCGTCGTTCCATTACTCCACTACTCCACCACTCCATCACTCCGCAGATTTCGGCATGAAGGAAAGATGCCAAGAGCCCCCTCTGGAGTTGGTTCAAAGCCGGGCACTTCCCTATCTAGCTGTATCTATGACTTGCATTTTTCAGATGTTTCCGCAACTATGTTTGGCGATGTGGGATTGCGGATTGCGGATTTAAGAAATTTTAGATTTTAGATTGCAGAATGCAGATTGATGAAAGGCACAAGGCACAAAAACGCTAGATTTTGTCCTTGCGCCCTGGGCCTTGAGCCGTATGCCTCTCTGGCTCTTGACTACTGGATTTGGTATAGGATTATGGAAGGATTGGAATCGTGATGCAGAATATAAAAGCCGTTGGCTTTGACCTCTTCAACACTCTCATTAGCATGGAAACCATTGCCCTGAAGGATGCCATGGGTAAATTGACTGCCAGCCTCAAGGAAAAGGGCTTGGACGTGGCGCATGAATCTTTTGTTCGGGATTACCGTGAAGCTGTCCTGCAGTTTCTGCAACAGACCAAGCGAGATGGCAAAGAGAGTCATAACCGGTTCTGGATAACTGCTGCTCTGGCAAAACAAGGACTTAAGGTCTCACCTGAAGATCCCCAGATTTCTGCGGCCGTGGAAACGTATTTCTCGGCTTTTGTCCAATACACCAAGCTCATTCCTGGAACCAAAGAAATGCTAGGTATTCTACAGAAACGCTATCGCATAGGCTTGCTTTCGAATTTTACCCATCCACCTGCGGCGAGGAACATTATGTCTGAACTGGGGCTAACACCTTTTTTTGAGGTGGTGCTGATTTCAGGCGACCTCGGGTACCGCAAACCGCATGGTTCGGTTTTTGAAGAACTCATTGACCAATTGGGCGTTCAGAGAGATGAGATCGCTTTCGTTGGAGATGACCCGGATGCGGATATAGCAGGTGCTATTCGGTCCGGTCTCAAGCCCATCTGGACCACCTACGTGCGAGACAACAATATTACGCCTGCCCCCGGAATGCTGGGGTCGACTGATGATGATCCAGGTCCAGAGGTGCCAAGGATTTCCGACTGGCATGACTTGCTTACCCTGCTAAACGCCACCTCATAGATCAAGGAAGGGCTGCATTTCTTCTCATGAGCCTTGCAGGGTCAATAAACTATCCTTCCGGGTAATCATTGACTTTCCCTAACAAGGTTGCTACCGTGAACATGTCGCTAGGGGTGGTTGACTGAGAACCTGGCATTGGACCAGGTAACCCTTTGCACCTGATCTGGATAATACCAGCGTAGGGAAGCGGCAAGACCTCAGAGCATCTCAATCGCAGTCAGAACTCACTTTCATCTCAAGACGCTCACAATGCCGTTTTCCCACGCGGGGAAAGCGGTTTTTTTGTATGCAAAAGCACAGAGGCGATTCTCTTATTCAGGTTGAACACCTTTCGAAGGGTTTCTCCCGTGGCAGTGATACCCTTCAGGTCCTTCAGGAGATCAGCCTAAGCGCTGAACCAGGAGAACTCATTGCCATCATCGGACCCAGCGGCTGCGGAAAGAGCACATTTTTCAACATCTTGGCTGGGCTCATCGCGCCTGACGCTGGCAGCATATCTCTGAATAGCAAAAAGGTCCCCAATCTTCGAGGCAGGATGGCGTACATGCAGCAAAAAGACCTATTGCTTCCCTGGAGAAACACCTTGGATAACGCCATCCTGGGTATGGAGATTCAGGGAGAAGGCAAACGAGTGGCACGTGAGCAGGCCCGCGATCTGCTAAAAACGTTCGGCTTAGAGGGTTTCGGAGATCGGTATCCTCGAGAGCTTTCTGGCGGCATGAGACAACGCGTCGCCTTGATGAGAACCATTCTTTGCAAGAAAGACATCTTGCTGCTTGATGAACCGTTTGGTGCCCTGGACGCCATTACCAGAAATATCATGCAAAAATGGTTACTGAAGGTATGGGGTCAATTTGGGCCTTCTATTTTACTCGTTACTCATGATGTGGATGAAGCACTTCTTCTCGCTGATCGGATATATGTCATGACTGCTCGGCCGGCATCAATCAAGGGATCACTCCACGTTGAGTTCCAACGGCCGAGGAAAATTACCGAGCCGGACATGGTCAAGTGTAAAGAATACCTCCTAGAGCTCCTGGAAGAAGAACTAACGGTCCCAGAGCCATGAAGACTCGCTTTGCACATATTGCATTACCTGTGGCCCTTTTAGGGGCCTTAGGATTGGCTTGGGAAGCTTCGGTGCATGTCTTTGAGATGCCATCGTACATATTGCCCGGGCCCTGGGAAATAGTGAAAGTCATGTGGCAACGCATGGATCTTCTTGCCGCTCATGCTGTTGTTACCCTGATCGAAATATGTTTGGGTTTTGGGGTGGCTCTGGTGTTGGGACTCACCTTGGCTGTTCTCATCCACGCTTCGCGGATAATTGAGCGATCTTTTCTCCCTTTGATTATCTCGTCTCAGACAATTCCCGTGTTCGCCATTGCACCGCTGTTGATCCTGTGGTTTGGCTACGGGATCGGATCAAAGGTAGTGATGACGGCAATTATTGTCTTTTTCCCCATTGTGATTAACACGGTGGAAGGACTCAAGGCAGCAGATCCTGACACTATAGCCCTGCTGCAAATTCTCGAAGCCTCGCCAGGGCAGGTGTTTTTTAAAGTGCGTGTGCCTCAATCGCTTCCTTTTGTTTTTTCGGGAGTCAAGATCGGAGTGGCAGTAAGCGTTATTGGAGCGGTTATCGGGGAGTGGGTCGGAGCTCGGGAAGGTTTGGGATATCTCATGATCCACGCAAACGCCCAGCTTCAGGTGGAGCTGGTGTTTGCATCGATCTTTTGGCTGTCTTTTTTGGGCATGGGCTTATATGGACTTGTGGTGGTGGTGGAGCGTTTGCTTATTCCCTGGCGACATGGTGGATCGAGCAAATGAAGATCCGCGTCCACAGCAAGCGGTTCGTGAAAATGATACAGCGAGCGCATTCCCCGTAGTCCGCCGGAGGCGGAGGGGGTTAGCGAGCGAACTACAATAGAATGGAATCATTTTTTTACATTTCGAATCCGCCGCAGGCGGACTGCAGGGAGCTTCAATAATACGAGCTATGGCCAATTTAAATCCTGAAGGGAGAAGGGGGAAACCAATGATATACCGAATAAAAACAATAGTGGTACTGCTTAGCAGTCTAGCCTTTTTCCATGGTTTGGCGGGAAATGGAAGGGCCGCAGATAAGGTGAGTTGCATGTTGGACTGGTTTCCGAACCCAGACCATGCGCCGGTGTATGTGGCCAAGGCCAAAGGTTTTTTTGCAGAACAAGGTTTGGACGTAGATATTATGGTACCCGCCGACCCCAACGACCCGCTGAAACTGGTTGCCGCTGGGAAGATAAACTTTGCCATTAGCTATCAACCGAGTGTAATAACAGCACGTTCAGAAGGGTTGAAGGTTGTTTCCATCGGTGCCCTCGTCCAGCATCCTTTGAGCAGCATCCTCTATTTGAAATCATCTGGCTTCAAGACTCCAGCCGACCTCAAAGGCAAGCGAATCGGATATTCGGTTGAGCCACTCTACCGGGTGCTCTTTGAGGCTGTGGCTGAAGAGGCTGGTCTGCAAACATCTGATTATGATATTTACCGGGTAGGATTCAATCTGGCACCCTCCCTTCTGAGCGGTAAGGTGGACGCTGTCGTAGGTGCATTTAGGAACTATGAGGCCATACAAATTGAGCTGGAGGGCAAGGAAGTGGGTATTTTCCCTTTAGAAGAACACGGGGTCCCTGATTTCTATGAGTTGGTTATCATAACTCACTCAAAAGAGATAGAAACTCATCCCAAAAGAGTGGAGGCCTTTATGAGGGGGTTGACCAGAGGAATCCACCAGACCGTCAATGACCCGAAGTCAAGCCTGGAGACTTTCTTGAAGCTCCACCCGGATCTTCGTGACGAACTCAACCGCAGGGCCTACCAGGCCACGCTTCCTTTTTTCATAGGAAGCCCGAAACAGGAACCATCTCGCTGGGTAGAGATGCAGTATTTTATGCTTGATCGAGGACTCATTAAGAGAGTTACGCCGGTGAAAGAGATGATCTGGATCGGCGAATAATGAATCCGGTCCCAAAAGGAACGGCTCGAGGCTAAAGGCATAGTGCCTGTGTTAGCTAGCAGTAGGCAGCCCCGCGACAAGCTCGGGACAGGCAGGCAGCAGGCAGCCGATGCAACTAGGCACTAGGAACTAAGCACTAGGCACAGCGGGACGACGCGGAGAGACGGAGAAACGGTGAGACGGAGATTAGAGGGCAGAAGTCAGACGACACAAGATAGTAAAAGGGAACTCTATTTTGATTGCTTTTCTCCTGGATTCTGGATTCTGACTCCTGGCTCCTTGCTTTCTGCTCCATGCCCTGAGCCTTACACCTTGTACCTAAAACGAAGGAGTCACTTATGCAAACGTACGATATTGGTTTGGTTCCTGGACCTGTTTCTGTGCCGCCGGAGTTGCGAGCAGCCTACCAGATTAATTATGGCAGTGCGGATTTGGAGGACGAATTTCTTCGATTATATCAAAGATGCGAAACCCATCTGGGGAAGATCCTGGCTACCAGAAATCGTGTAGCGATCAAGACTGGTGAAGGCATGATAGCTCTCTGGGGAGGACTGAAGAGTGTTCTCCGGCCTGGAGACAAGGTGCTGGCTGTGGCAAGCGGCGTCTTCGGCTATGGAATAGGCGACATGGCCCAGCAGTTAGGAATGGAAGTCGAGGTGGTTGGTTTCGGCTACGATGAGGTGCCGGACCCGCAGCAGGTGCGAGAGGTGGCAAAGCGCTTTCGTCCCAGACTGGTGACAGCAGTGCACTGCGAGACCCCCAGCGGTACGCTTGCTCCACTGCAGGTTATTGGAGAGGTTTGTCAAGAGGTGGAGGCACTTTTCTATGTAGATTTCGTCTCCAGTGGCGGCGGAGTGGAAGTGCTGGTGGACGATTGGCATATTGACCTTGGCTTGCTTGGTAGCCAGAAGGTGCTAAGTTTGCCTCCGGATCTGGCCATGGTTACGGTAAGCGAACGTGCCTGGGCAGCCGTTGAGGAAGTAGCGTATGTGGGCTATGACTCCCTGGCTCCCTGGAAAACCGTGGGCAAAGATGGGCATTTTCCTTACACGCATAACTGGCATGGTATGGCTGGATTACTTATGGCTACCGAACTGATCTTAAATGAGGGGTTGGCAGTGACATTTAGACGTCATGCAGATGTGGCGGTTTATTGTCGAAGTCGGTTGCAGGCCATGGGAATTGAACTTTATCCTGTCAGTGAAGAGATTTGTTCGCCCACGGTCACCGCTGCCAAAATCCCGAAAGGTTGGTCCTGGGAAGATTTAAATAAGGAATTGCGCGCTAAGGGACTGGTAGTTGCTGGTAGCTACGGCCCGCTTGCAGGCGAGGTCTTCAGGATCGGTCACATGGGTAGCCAGGCAAAACGTGATCTGGTGGAACGCGGTATGGACCTATTGGAAGAGGTTTTACAGAGTAAGTAAGAAATCCGGATCCCGAAGGGAACGGCTCAAGGCACAGGGCACAAGGCACAAGGCAAAACAATAAAAGGAAACTTTCTCCTTATGCCTTGCGCCTTACGCCTTATGCCATAATTTTTGAGCCAGCAAAAGCGCTGATCACTGCCCCTCCAAGACAAATTCAGCAAACCTACCGTCGCAGCAGCAGCCTGCTGTGGAACCTCACCTGTGTGCCGAACTCTGAGTAAGATTGAACTATCCTTCGCCAGCAGATCTCTTCTGGCCCGCTGGTGGTTTTTTTCCTTGCACATGCCGCACGGTTCCTGTGAAAATAGACTGCTCCGATTCTAAGGCGATAGGTAACAGTCTATGGCGCGGCCAGATGGGAATGACCTGCAACATTATCTCGGATTGATTCTGCTCTGTCTCGTGCTCTACCTGCCGGGGCTGACGACTTTGCCCCCGGTGGATCGAGACGAGGCACGATTCGTTCAGGCTACGCGTCAAATGCTGGAGAGCCGGGACTTCGTGCAGATCCGTTTTCAAAACAAACCTCGCCACAAGAAACCGATTGGCATCTACTGGCTCCAGGCAGCAACGGTAACACTGACAGGGTCATCCCAGACAAACCACGTTTGGCCCTATCGATTACCTTCCCTGCTGGGAGCGTTAGCGGCGGTGTTACTCACATTTGGTTTTGGGAGGAGCCTATTTGATAGAAATACCGGACTGCTCGCTGCAATGCTCACCGCGAGTTCTCTTCTCCTGGTAGTGGAAGCGCATCTGGCCACCACAGACGCAGCCCTTCTCGCCACAGTTGTGGCGGCGCAAGGCTCGTTGGCAAACCTCTATGTTAAAACTCGACGTGGCGAGACTGGCGGCTGGGGGATGCCCATACTTTTTTGGGTTGCTCAAGGAATCGGCATCCTGATCAAAGGACCAATAACACCCTTGATCAGCTTGGTTACCATCCTTACTCTCATTGCGGTGGATCGGCAGGTATCGCTGCTTCGGAGTTTACGGCTGCCACTGGGGATTCCATTGGTAGCCGTAATAGTCTTTCCGTGGGCAATCGCCATCACCCTGGCCACCGACGGCGCATTTTTTAGTGATGCGCTCCGGTCGGATCTGTTGCCGAAGTTAATTTCCGGGCACGAATCACATGGATTTCTCCCTGGCTATTATCTCTTACTGATTGTTCTGACATTCTGGCCGGGATCGCTGTTTCTGGGGCCGGCATTGCGTCAGGCTTGGAAACGACGCTCCGAGATGGAAGAACGATTTTGTCTGGCGTGGGTAATCCCGGTCTGGTTGGTGTTCGAATTGATACCCACGAAACTGCCGCATTACATCCTGCCGATATTTCCCGCACTGTCCCTGATCACAGCGCGTCTGATCCTAACTGGGACAAGAGGTGTATGGGATCTGTCGCGTTGGGGGCTTGCTCGATTTGGCTTTGCCCTCTGGATAATGGTAAGCGTAGTCCTGGGAGCTGTAATCGTGGCATTCCCGATTTATATCGACGGCCGTTTTGATATGCTCACGATCTGGCCTGCAATGGCAACCGTTCTCATGCTCATTTTAACTAGTTGGTATGCTTTTCGTAATCGTTTGGTTGAGGCGGCCTTTGCTGCCGTGATCCTAACGGCTCTCATCCTAGCTCCAACTCTACATGTTGTCATGCCGAATGCCGACGGGCTCTGGCTGAGTCGGAGCGTGGCACAAGCTGTTGAGCGTTATGGTGAGTCAGTCAGTGATTTGCCAGCAGTGGTTGCCGCCGCCGGATACCATGAACCCAGTCTCGTTTTCCTCTGTGGTACTGATACCAAACTGGTGAATGCGGGGCAGGCAGCGTCACACCTTCGGCAAAATCCGAGCGGGTTGGCTCTTGTAAGCAAACGGAAAGATGATCTCTTTCAGAAAACACTTGCCAACTCGAAAGAGTCAGTTCAAGTCCTGGAGACGATAAAGGGGTTTCATTACACAAAAGGGAAATGGATGACTCTGAACCTTTATGGTAGGTCAAATAAGTAAAGTGTATGCAAGATTGAAAGCTTAGTCCTGAGGGCCAAATCAGATCGCATAGAGTATAAGGCATAGCGCATAGGGAGGTAATTTCGAATTGCGAATTTCGAATTGCGAATTTTGGGTTGTGATTCTTTAATTTTGAAATTGTCCTGCGGACTCCCACCCTGCGGGCGGGTTCCCGGTTTGTCCTGCGGACTCCCACCCTGCGGGCGGGTTCTCAGTTTCCAATTTTCAAATTCGAATTTTGCTCTGTGCCTTATGCCCTGTGCCTTGAGCCGCCCCCTATGAACACGGATAACCACAGATCAACAAAACAGACCGCAGATTACATGAATAACAATATTCAGTATCAGAATTCAAGCAAGCGGGTTGCGAAAATACTATTAATTTCGTTCCCTATTGTAGTGTTGTTTTGTGTTATTGGTTATTTTTTCTTTGACTTGCCTATAGCTCAATATTGTAAATCAATTTTCTCTAACAACAAAATTAGGAGAATCTTCAAAGATATCTCCAAGCTGGGAATAGCAACATTTTATCTCGTTTGTTCAGCTGTAGCTTTTATATTTTTCAGATTTATAAGAAAAAGAAAAATATGGTCCAATAGAGCTTTATTTGTGTTTTTATCAATTTCATTGTCGGGTGTGTTTATACTTGTAACAAAATTCATTTTCGGAAGATACCGACCAAAAATGTTTTTCGAAGAGCAATTATATGGTTTTGAGTTTTTTCAGTTGAAAGGCAAGATCACTTCTTTTCCCTCGGGACATGCCAGCACCATCGTTGCCTTAATGTTATCGCTCTATTTCATCAGCCCTAAATACAGGGTGATTTATTTTATAATTGCATTTGTAATTGTTATCAGTAGAGTGTTTGTGTGCCACCATTACCTAACTGATGTGGTTGTCGGTTCTTATGTGGCCGCAATCACTACTCTGTGTCTGAAACAATTTCTGGACAAGAATGGGATTGCGATTCAAAAATAATAACACGCTTTGATCAGAAGCAGACTATAGACTTGCGCAGGCATAGAGCATAGGGCATAGAGCATGGAGAAAATCCGAAATCCGAATATCGAAATCAGAAACAAATTCAAAATCCGAATTTTCCAATGTCCCAAACAAAAACTTGAGAACGAATTTTAGTCTTTCCCGTTTTGATCATTCGAAACTGGGGCCCCGCCCGAAGGGTGGGGAGTCCGTAGGACAATTTTGATCATTCGGATTTGTTTCGTGCTTCGTGCTTAGGATTTCGAATTTGATAATCAGGCGTCCCTGCCTGCCAAGAGTGATCAGCAGGCTAGCATCCTAGGTAAGAGAAATGGATCTTTCAGTAGTCGTTCCGGTCAAAGACGAAGAGGAAAATATCGCTCCTTTGATCGATGAAATATGTGCTGCTCTCGATGGTCTTTGCCAGTATGAAATTGTTTACGTAGACGATGGGAGTGCGGATGAAACCTGGAAAAGTCTTGTGGCCTTGAGCCAGGGATTATCTCAGCTCAAGATCATTCGTCACCGAAAAAGCTACGGTCAGAGCAATGCCATCCATACAGGAGTAAAAGCGGCACGTTCTTCTGTGATAGTGACTCTGGACGGTGACGGACAGAACGATCCGGCTGACATCCCAAGGTTAGTGGAGGTTTTCAATGCGCCGAACCGTCCGTCTGACTTACAGCTCGTTATCGGTCATCGTATAAAACGCAGGGACAGCTGGGTGAAGCGTGCCTCAGCACGAGTAGCCAATGGGGTCAGAGGTTATCTGCTCAAGGATCGCACTCCAGACACAGGCTGTGGACTCAAACTGTTTCCCCGGGAAATATTTTTAGGGTTACCCTTTTTTGATCATATGCATCGTTTTCTCCCCGCACTTATTCTGCGAAGTGGCGGGGCTATAGTCTCAGTGGAAGTCAACCATCGACCACGTAAGTATGGCCGTAGTCATTATGGTATTTGGGATCGGCTCTGGGTGGGGATTGTCGATCTATTCGGGGTCATGTGGCTGCAACGGCGGAGCAAGGTCGCTGAGATCGAGGAGGTAAGAAACTTTGAAAATTGATACCCTTTGGTTGATCATAGGTTTAATCGGTCAGGCAGCATTTGGCATGCGTTTTTTGGTTCAGTGGCTTTACAGCGAAAAGTACGGTCGCAGCTTAATCCCAATTGCTTTCTGGTATTTGAGCCTCGCCGGTGGAGTCATTTTATTCAGTTATGCTGTACACAGGCGTGATCCGGTATTTATTTTGGGTCAGTGCACCGGCGTTTTTATCTACAGCCGCAATCTCCATTTGATCTACAGGGAGCGCAGGCAGAAGGTCAAAGCTGGGTGAAGAGCATAGAGCATGGGGAAAGAGAGCCAGCAGCGGACAGCTTGCAGCTGGCAGCCGTTTCAGCTAGGCACTAGACACTAAGCACTAGGCACTTCGGGGCGACGCGGTGAAACGGCGAGACGGAGACGCGGCGAAAATGCGAGAAATTGAGAGAAGTCAATTTTGATTGTTTTTCTCATAAATTCTGGATTCTGACACCTGGCTCCTTACTCCACGCTCTATGCCCTATGCTCTATGCTCTATTCTTTATTTCTACTGACTCCTGACTCCTGTCTCCTGACTCCTTACTTTTACATTCGCAATCCGCAATCCGCAATCCGCAATCCGAAATCTACCTGCTGTCCTCTGTCGTCTGACCTCTGAGCTCTGGGATATGCTACCAATAGGGATATCTATAACGATACGGGCGTCTGTACCACGGATGGTACCAGGGATCATAATATGGGTAATAAGGCCCGATATACTCTCCCTCTTTGGACCAGAGATGAATCTCTATGGCCTCAATGACAGGATATACATAGGTGAGATTTCCTAATTTGCTCTCCTGACTACCGATGACTTTGCCACCAAGGGTAATCCTTCGCTCTCTGCTATAAATCACCGGATCCAAGAATTCGCTGCTCGAAACCATGAAACGTCCTTGAGAGAGGTCCGATGATTTCGGTCTGTTCTGGGAGTCCAGCGGTGCTTGCAACACAGTAATTTGAGAGCCATCCCTTTCATTCACTGTTTCCAGAATGTATCCCCCAACAATTACAACGCGGCCTATATAGCCGTCAGTTTGCTTCAGGAGTGCTTCAAAGGGAACTGGTTCTCCGGCTTCTTCTCGTACCTTCTTGGAAATGGCAGGGGCACAGGCAGGAATTCCACCCAGAAGAAAGAACGACAAGATCAATCCCATAGCTAA
>JASFGC010000079.1:0-11872 GCA_050123975.1 Syntrophobacterales bacterium
TCTTGATATAGATGAGCACGGCATGGAGGCGTACGCCGGATTCCAAGTTTTTACCACTCAGTAAGAAAGGCTTGAAATGAGGGAATTGAAATTTCGAATTGCGAAATGCGAATTGCGAATTTGGGAACCCGCCCGAAGGGTGGGAGTCCGCAGGAAAGTTTGAAAGACAGAACATAGGAGGCTGGAGGCAGAAGGTCGGTCTGAATATTGGGTTATTCTCCTGACTCCTGGCTCCTGAATTCTGACTCCTTATGTTTACCCTGAACTTCATAGAGGAGGTAGAAGAAATGAAATATATTGTGGCAATGATTCAACCGCACAAGTTGCCGGATGTGAAACAGGCACTGTTTGATGCCGAGGTCTTCAGCATGACGGTGAGTAACGCTCTGGGGTGTGGCAACACCATGGGATACACCGAGACTTACCGGGGCGTGCTCCAGGAGGTGAACCTCCTCAAGAAAATACGGCTTGAAATTGCTGTAAACGACGACTTTGTCGAACCTACTATCCAAGCCATTGTCAAAGGCGCCAAAACAGGAAACCTGGGTGACGGCAAAATATTCGTCATGGATCTACCGCAATGCGTGCGGATCAGAACCCTGGAAAGAGGATCCAAAGCGATTAGTTAACATAACGCAAAGAGCATAGCGCCAAGCGCATAGCGTATTCCAACTTTACGCTTCGCGCCATGCGCTCTGCGCTCTGCGTGAAACAGGAGGTACAGTCATGATAGGAATTTGGATAGCAGCAGCAGCAATATCAATTTTGATCATTCTTGCTTTCATCAAAGCGAACCTGAGGATCTGCCACCCCAACGAGATCCTGGTTTTCTCTGGCAAGAAAAGAAAACTCAAAGATGGAACGGTGGTGGGATACCGCTACATCAAAGGCGGTCGAGGGCTGAAGATACCCATTGTCGAGTCTGTAACTCGTCTCCCACTGAACACCATTCCCATCGAGTTAGAACTCACAGGAGCCCTCACCAATGGCATTATTCCGATAAACATCCAGGCCATGGCTAACGTAAAAATCGCCGGTACTGAGGAAGAAGGGCTGAGTAATGCTCTGGAGAGGTTCTTAGGAAGACCGTTAAATGACGTCTCTCAGATTGCCAAGGAAACCCTGGAAGGTAGTCTGCGCGGGGTGTTGGCAACCCTCACGCCTGAAGAGGCCAACAGCAAGCGGCTCGAGTTTGCCGAAAAGGTGACCACCGAGGCAAGAAGCGATCTTAAGAACCTCGGTTTGGTGCTTGATACTTTTAAAATTCAGCATCTTTCTGACAACGAAGGATACCTGGATGCCATCGGCCGCAAAAAGAATGCCGAGGTCATCAAGGACGCCAAAATTGTCGAGGCTAACGCCGAGGCCGAGGCCAGGCAGGTGGCGGCAGAGGCCAAGAAGAAAGGAAGTGTAGCGGAATCTGAGGCTGAGATGAACATTGTTGAGGCAGACAACAAACTGCAGGTTCTGAGAGCCGATTTGGCGGCTGACACGAACCGGGCCGAGGCCAAAGCATCTGTTGCCCGGGAGATTGCCAAGGTTGAGGAAGAGCAGAAACTGGAAGTACAACGAGTTGAGATGAATAAGAAGAAATATGAGGCGGATGTGGTTGTGCCGGCTGAGGCCGACAAAGAGGCCAAAGTGCTAGCCGCCATCGGTGAAGCTGCATCAATTATAGAAGACGGCAAGGCAACTGCAGAAGCCGTAAGACTAATGCGCGAGCAGTGGGAGAAGGAAGACACCAGAGAGCTGTTCTTGATCCAGCAGCTGCCGGATATCCTCGACAAGGTTACCAGTGTGGTTGCTGAGAACCTCTCGGTTGACAAGGTAACCATTGTTGACAGCGGTAATGGCAACGGCATGCCCACCTATGTCAAAGGAGTGACCGGATCTATCGTGGCCATCATGGAACAGGTCAAAAACGCTACTGGCTTGGACATCGCTGATATTCTCCGGTCCAAGAGCAGACCGGAGTTGACGCAATAGGTCAGCAGCAGGCAGCCCTTCGACTGGCTCAGGGCAGGCTCGCAGCGGGCAGCGGGCAGCCAAGATGATGGAGGTTGGAGGAGCGCTCAGGTTCGACTTGCTTACCTTCGCTTGAGGTTGGAGGCAAAGACTACAAACAGATTCTTTCTTTTTTCAGCCTCAAACCTCTAACCTCCAACGACAATGTCTTGAGCCCTTAACGCTATGCGCTCTGCGCTTTGCGCTTTGCGAATAAAAAGAGGATATTATGCTTTGTAAGAATAATAAAGATGTAATGAAAATTGTGAGAGACAGGAACATAAGCTTCATCCAGATCTGGTTTACCGATGTTCTAGGCATGCTCAAGAGCTTTGCCATTACTCCCAGTGAACTGGAGGGAGCATTAACGGAAGGTATGGGATTTGACGGCTCTTCAATTGAAGGATTTGCCCGGATAGAGGAAAGCGACATGGTGGCCATGCCCGATCCCACCACCTTTCAGTTCGTTCCGTGGCGGCCCAAGGACAGGCCGGTGGCTCGGATGTTCTGCGACATCCTGCAGCCGGACGGCAGCCCATATGAAGGTGACCCCAGGTACGTGCTGAAGCGCATGCTGCGCAAGGCGGCAGAGTGGGGCTATACCTACTATGTGGGGCCGGAGCTGGAGTTTTTCTACTTTAAAGACGACGAATCCACCCAAATCATTGACAAGGGCGGATATTTTGACTCGCCGCCTCTGGATACCGGTGCAAACTTGAGAAGAGACACCATTTTCACCCTCCAGGAGATGGGAATTCAGGTGGAGTACAGCCACCATGAGGTTGCCCCCAGCCAGCATGAAATTGATCTGCGCTACGACGAGGGCTTGAAGATGGCCGACACAGCGGTGACCATGAGGGTCGCTGTCAAAGAGATTGCCAGGCAGCACGGAGTGTATGCCACCTTCATGCCTAAACCAATATTTGGTGAGAATGGCAGCGGCATGCACACACACCAGTCTCTGTTTCGGGGAGACATAAATGGGTTCTACGATGCCAGCGACGAGTATCATCTCTCCGATATGGCCAAGTCCTACATTGCCGGGATCATGGAGCATGCCCGAGAGATGGCATTGGTCACCAATCAGTGGGTCAACTCTTACAAAAGACTGGTACCCGGTTATGAAGCTCCGGTCTATGTTGCCTGGGCTCAGCGCAACCGCTCAACCATGGTGCGAGTGCCAATGTATAAACCGGGCAAAGAGCAGGCGACCCGGATAGAGTTCCGCTCACCGGATCCAGCATGCAACCCCTATCTTGCCTTCGCAGCCATGCTGGCCGCCGGAATGAAAGGTGTTGAAGACAAATATCAGCTTCCCGATCCTGTGGAAGAGGATATCTACGAGATGGATGAGGCGGCGCGAGCCCGCGAAGGAATCACTTCTCTGCCCGGGAGCTTATTTGAGGCAATCCAAGAGATGGCGAAAAGTGAGCTCATGAGAGAGATCCTCGGGAATCATATCTTTAATAAGGTTTTGGAAAATAAGAAGATCGAGTGGGATCGCTTCCGCACGCATGTGAGCGATTTTGAACTCAATAATTACTTGCCAATTCTATAAATAAATATAGGCACAAGGTACAAGGACTTGATGTTGGAGGTTAGAGGTTTGAGGTTTGAGGCAAAAACTTAAAGCACATAATGTCTTTTGCCTCCAACCTCAAGGCCTGAGCCTGTCGAAGGCCGCTCCTCCAACCTCTAACATTAGGTATTTGGAGAGTGGCGATGGCAAGACGTTTTGCCGTATTCCAGCATATGTCTTGGGAGGGGCCGGGAAAACATCTCGTCCGTGCGGCCGAAATCCAAAAGTTGCACTTGGATGTCATAGAAGTCTGGCACCAGACCATCCCGGATTTAGCAACCTACGATGGGTTAATTGTATTGGGAGGGAGTCCAAACGCAGACCAGGAAGACAACTACCCCTTCTTAAAGGACGAAAAGGCAGCTATCAGGGAAGTACTCGAGGCAGACAAACCTTATCTGGGATTTTGCCTGGGTCATCAGCTTCTCGCCGATGTTCTTGGATTAAAGGTGGGGCCGAATTCTTACCGTAGCGTGGGATTCATTGAAGGTCATCTGACTCGCCATGGCCGAGGTCACCCACTCTTTCAAAATCTTCCCAGCACCATGCCCCTTTTTAAATGGCATGCACAGGCGGTGCTGCCACCGGTTGCCAAACACATCGAGATTTTGGTGACCTCCCGCGAGTGCGAGGTTGAGGCTATTTCTTTGAAAGGAAGTCCCCATATCGTCGGACTCCAGTTTGATAATCACGCTGGTTCAAAAGACGATGCCGCCATCTGGATAGAGGGAGACCGCGATTGGCTTTCCCAGCCACCCGAGGTGGATACGTCACTGGTACTGGCAGATGCCGTCAGACATGAGACCCACGTGGGTGAACAGTTTGAATTGGTATTTGACAATTACATCAAATTTCTACCTTAACCCGAAGGATTCCTGAAATATCCGGGTTACAGCCCTTCGAAGGTGAGGAGGCAAACACTATGTCGAGGAAGACTCTTATCGTATTCTTGATTGTCTTTTTGCTTGTAGGTTACACAGCTACCTGTGCCCTGGCAGATACCGCTGCAGACTCCACACAGTTAGCCATGGACACTGGTTGGGTCTTACTGGCCGGGGTATTGGTCATGTTTATGCAGGCGGGTTTCGCCATGCTCACCGCGGGATTTTCACGCTCAAAAAACGCCTGTAACATGCTGATGAAAAACCTTATGGATTTTTGTTTTGGAACCATTGCCTTCTGGGCTATCGGTTTTGGTCTCATGTTTGGCGCTGGTAATCTTCTCTTTGGCACCAGTGGTTTCTTCTTGCAGGATACCGGCAACACATTCGCCTCTCTGGATTGGTCCATAGTGCCTCTGGAATGTAAGTATTTCTTTCAGCTCGTGTTCTGCGCCACAGCCGCCACTATCGTGGCCGGATCCATGGCTGAACGCACGAAATTTTCATCCTACATCTTTTACAGCATTGCTATCACTGCCTTTATCTATCCCATAGTGGGTCACTGGATCTGGGGTGGTGGCTGGCTCGCCAAGATTGGAATGTGGGATTTTGCCGGTTCCACCGTAGTCCACTCCACCGGTGGCTGGCTTGCTCTCACCGGTGCCGTGGTTTTGGGACCACGGTCCGGCAAGTACAACCGCGACGGCTCTTCAAACGCCTTCCCCGGTCACAGTATCCCTCTTGCTGCACTGGGGACCTTTATCCTCTGGTTCGGCTGGTTCGGATTCAACCCGGGTAGCACCATGGCGCTTGTCCCAGAAATTGCTCACATTGCGACCACCACAAATATTGCCGGAGCCTCGGGTGGTATAGCCGCGATGATAACCGCCTGGTGGTGGTTCAAAAAGCCTGACGTCAGTATGGCCCTCAATGGAGTCCTTGGCGGTCTGGTGGGGGTAACTGCATCCTGTGCCTTTGTCTCTATAGGAAGCGCTATCTGGATCGGGATTGTGGCCGGCATCCTTGTTGTTCTCTCGGTGATCTTCTTCGATCAGGTACTCAACATAGATGACCCCGTGGGAGCTATTGCTGTTCACGCTGTCTGCGGTACCTGGGGTACTTTTGCTCTTGGACTTTTCGCCCAAGATACATTCTCGCCGGGAACAACTGGCAATGGCCTTTTCTTTGGTGGAGGATGGAAGCTCCTCGGTGCTCAGTCTCTGGGTATTATTTCCGTTTTCGCTTGGTCCATGGCCACCGGCTTTCTCCTTTTTTGGATGATCAAACACCTGGTGGGCTTGCGGGTATCCAGAGAAGAGGAACTCCGTGGGCTTGACATTGATGAGCATGGCATGGAGGCCTATCACGGTTTCCAAATATTCACGACGCAATAAAAAGAGACGCATGGCGCATGGCGCAGAGCGCAAGGCAAAAAAGAAGTTACTTTTAAACGCTATGCGCTTTGCGCTTGGCGCTATGCGAAATATGGAGGATTTTATGAACACTGAGGATGCACGAGTCCTGCTTCAATCAACTCAAAGAGTGAGGACCCTATGGGCAGGAGCTATCTCCCGGGACTTTGTCTTTGCTGTAGCGCTGAATGCTGCAATATGGACTTACTTTCTGAAAGCCTATGTGGAATCCTTTTCCACAAGTCCGACCCAGGGCTTTTCTTATCTAGCTGTCGCTGCTGGATTGTCCTCTTTGATATTGGGTTTGTGGCGTGTTTTTGCCAGCCACACGTACGACCGCATCGCCGGCCTTTACCCCGATTTGTTGCTTTGCGAGCAGAGTCTGGGGGTCGAGACCAACCAGGGAACAGCCGGTTACCTGAGAAGCACAATTCCAAGACTCAGTCGAATTCTCTCCGGCGAGGAATTGAACCCCAATCAGAAAAGTGAAGCAGTATCTTTTCTGGCCAGGAAGAAGAGTATGGGAAAGCTCGGTCACATAGTAATCGATATCACTGTCCTTGCTGTTATTGTAAGTATGTTTGTCCTTTGCATAAGCATGTACTCAAAAATCCAGTTTTCTCTGGCAGTTGGCTCTATTATCGCCACCCTTTTGGGATTCTTGCTCCTTGTTTTCTCAATGCTTTCCTTCCAAAGGTATCCTTCCCAGGCTGTTATTACTGAAGCAATCGCCAATTACGAGGAGGAGTAGATTGGACATTGGAGATTGCAGATTTAACATTGCAGATTTGAGATGTGGGATGTGGGATGTGAGAACAATAATTGCGGATTGCGAATTTCGAATTGCGAATTTGAGAGAAAAGAGTAGGTCGGATGGTTTCCGCCTCGGCGGAGTTCATCCGACAATAAAACATTATCTGAGAATGGACAAAGCTTCCTCTGTCATCTGTCATAAAATCCCCGTTTCAACTCGTCCCCGAGTCGTCTTGCCGTGCCTAGTGCTTAGTTCCTAGTGCCTAGTTTTACTGCTGCCCACTGCCCGCTGCCTACTGCTCTATGCCCCATGCCCCACGTTCCATGCCTTCCTGCTCTTCCTTGCCTGTAAAATTTCAGTAGCTACAACACTTCTATGCTGCTAGAATCCTTTGTATTGGTCTGTGAAACTGCGGAAATCTATTCTAAAATGGGTAAGCTCTCCTACCTCGCTATAGATTCAAGGAAAACAGACAAAATTGGTTTTTCAGGCTAGCTCCTAAATTACATTTTTGTATTTTTCCAGCGTTCTTCAACAACAAAATTGTAAGTTTTTTAACGAAGACTTATTTTCTCAGTTTTTGTAAGTAATTGAACTCTTAACTATTTTAGGTCTGAATCTTATTTGGCACATCTCTTGCGCTTAGCTGACCGTCAATTGCAGATAACTTGATCAGCTTCATTGCAGAAAAACTCACCCTGCCATTAACTACACCCAGCGTTGTAGCGACCCGGCGAAACGTAAGTAACCAATAGGCATATAGGAGGGAAAAGACAAATGGGCGAAGCAAAAACACAAAAAGACGTATTAAAGATTGTCAAAGACCACAATGTGAGTTTCAT
This sequence comes from Syntrophobacterales bacterium, assembly GCA_050123975.1. Taxonomy (GTDB): domain Bacteria; phylum Desulfobacterota; class Syntrophobacteria; order BM002; family BM002; genus BM002. Next base: position 7,473 of record JASFGC010000079.1, read on the forward strand.
CCAAATCTGGTTTACCGATGTCCTTGGCATACTTAAGGGTTTTGCCATTACCCCCAGCGAATTGGAAGGAGCGCTGGCGGAGGGGATGGGGTTTGACGGTTCTTCCATCGAGGGGTTCGCCCGGATCGAAGAGAGCGACATGGTGGCTATGCCCGATCCCGCCACTTTTGAATTCCTGCCCTGGAGACCCAAAGAAAGACCGGTTGCCCGGATGTTCTGCGACATTCTGGAGCCTGATGGCAGCCCCTATGAAGGAGACCCGAGGTATGTGCTCAAGCGTGTTTTGGCGAAAGCAGCCGAGCAGGGCTATACTTCTTATATGGGTCCGGAGCTGGAATATTTCTACTTTGAAAATGACGAAGCCCCTAAGATTATCGACAAGGGAGGATATTTTGACACTCCGCCCTTGGATACGGGTGGAACGTTGAGACGCGAGACCATTTTCGCCCTGCAAGAAATGGGAATAGAAGTTGAGTATAGCCATCACGAAGTTGCCCCTAGCCAGCATGAGATTGACCTGCGCTATGACGAGGGCTTGAAAATGGCAGACAAAGCAGCAACTCTCAGGATTGCGGTCAAGGAGGTCGCCAGACAGCACGGAGTCTATGCCACCTTCATGCCCAAGCCCATCTTCGGGGAAAACGGCAGCGGCATGCACACCCACCAATCTCTGTTTAAGGGAGAGGTTAACGCCTTCTACGATGCCAGCGACCAGTATCATCTCTCCGCTCTGGCCAAATCCTATATCGCCGGGATCATGGAGCATGCCCGGGAGATGGCCCTAGTGACCAACCAGTGGGTCAACTCTTACAAGAGATTGGTTCCGGGTTACGAGGCTCCTGTGTACGTTGCCTGGGCTCGGCGTAACCGCTCCACCATGGTGCGGGTGCCAATGTATAAGCCCGGCAAGGAACTGGCAACGCGAATCGAGTTTCGCTCACCCGATCCTGCCTGTAATCTCTACCTGGCTTTTGCCGCCATGCTGGCTGCCGGGTTGAAGGGGGTTGAAGGAAACTACCAACTCCCGGAGCCAATAGAAGAAGACATCTATGAAATGGATGAGGTGGCGAGGGATCATGCTGGGATTACTTCCCTTCCCGGAAGCCTTTTTGAATCGATTCAGGAGATGGAAAAGAGCGAGTTCATGCGGGAGACTCTGGGTGATCACATCTTCAACAAGCTTATCCACAACAAGAAGATCGAATGGGACCGATTCCGCACTCATGTAAGCGGATATGAAATTGAGAATTATTTGCCGATTCTATAAGAGTGGCATAGAGCATAGGGCATGGAGCATGGAGTTGGAGGTTAGAGGAGCGGCCTTCGACAAGCTCAGGCCTTGAGGTTGGAGGCATAGCCTAATGATGCGGGGAAGGGGTGAAACGGAGAGACGGCGAGAAAGGCGCTCACAAATAGACTTCGCCGCGTCTCCGTCTCTCCCAGTCTCCGTGTCGTCCTGCTGGCTACTGACTACCATCCTTAAGCCTTTCGCCATGTCTTACCTAGATTGAACATGACTGACAATCGCACTGAACGACTTTTAAAGATCTTGGCTGCGACCTACGGCACCAGACCCTGGAACTGGCACACCCGGCAGACTCCCTTCCAGGTCCTTATAGGCACCGTGCTCTCCCAGAGAACGCGGGATGAGAAAACCGACGAGGCAGCTAAAGCCCTCTTTTCCCGCTTTCCCTCTCCTGACACCTTGGCCTCTGCGCCGGAGGAGGAAATCGCCAACCTGATAAGACCGGCCAACTATTACAACACCAAAGCAGCACGGATAAAAGAGATCAGCAGGATCATCCAAAAAAAATATTCTGGCAATACCCCTGATACCGTTGCTGAACTCATGCAGTTGCCGGGTGTGGGCAGAAAGACGGCGGCCTGTGTCATGGTCTATGGCTTTAGGAAAAAGGCTCTGCCGGTGGACACTCACGTCCACAGAATATCAAATCGCATCGGCTTGATTCAGACCCAAACTCCTGAGGAAAGTGAGAAGGAACTCTGGAAAGTGGTGCCTGAAGACTACATCATGCACTACAACGAGTTGATGGTGAAACACGGTCAGAATATATGTAGACCGATAGGGCCAAAATGTCATGAATGTCCAATAGTGAAGTTATGTGAGTACGGTTCAAGAAAGAAACCGGTTTAGCCAGTTTGGCCAGTTGAGCCCGTTATTATGCTGATCAAGAAAGTTTACCGGCTTAACCGGCAAACTGACTAAACCGGCCAAACCATTTCACTTCCCCTCACCGAAATCCAACTCTTTCCTATATAGGACGAAAGTATGAGTAACAAAGGAAGAATTATTATTAGTAATAATGCAGGAATATTTTCAAATAAAAAAACTTCTTGCAATTTTTCTTGCATATATCTACAATAATATAAATCCCCTGTCAGGCGAGGAGGGGTCCGGGAAAAAACATGGGCATTGTTATGATCGGCCGTAGAGGTCAGAAGTGAAAGGAGGTTGTCATGTCGCTCAATTGGGGTCCGCACTTCATTGTGCCCTCAGAAACCTTGAGAGCCTTTTCTGGAAGAGTGCTCCTGAGAGAAAAGTTTGACGAGGAATTATTGAGAACGGAACTAGAGGGCTTGGGACTTGCCGGTTACCCGATCAAGGCCACAAACCCCTGGTACTGCAGGAAAAAAGGGACTGAGACCTGGATCAAGATCGGTGAATCCTCTGATCAAGACCAAAGCTTCGCGGTTCCCTGGGATACAAAAACCCTGGAAAATGGTGAATATCAAATATTGGGCTTAATGCATGTCTCGGTAAAGACAGAAGACGAGGAGGTTATCGTTGCCAGACAAAATATGGTGGACGTTGTGGTGGAAAATTAGGTTGAACGAATTGCACAGAAGTCGCCACCCGGACCCCTCAGCTTGCTTTTCAGTTGGTTAAGAGATTTCGGAGTATAGAAGTATTAGAAAGGTTTCGGTGTTCAGGTTTCAGCTTCCATGTTTCTTTTTTCTAACACCTGCTTGCCACGCCGTAGCTCAACAGAGCGTAGGCGGGAAACCTGACACCTAACAATGGGAAAACTTTGCTGCAAAAAAAACATAACACATCCTCTCCCCTTTCCTTTCCGCAGGATCCCATCCTCTTCAACAGCATCGAACTCGATCCTGACCGGGCCTATTTCATTTACGTTGGGGAGATAAAAGCGTACGGACTCAATCCTTTTCTGATCCCTGTACTTGAACAAATCTACGGACGTCCGGTGGACTGCATCGCCATTGTGCCGGACGTTCTAGCCAGCTATCCGTACACCAACCTAGCGGTTTTGAACAGCACGTCATATCAGTACCATCTCAGCACGGGGCTACTGGTTAATTGCCGACCCAGCCCGGGGGAATTTGCCAATGAAGTTTCCTCCAGCTTCCTGGCTCAAGAACTGCTCAACAGCATCCTCTGTGAGCAAGATTTTGTCTTCATTCATATGTTTGCAAGTCAGCCTGAGATGAACCTGACAGACGGTGAGAAAGTACGGCTCCTTAGTCCAGATCCTACACTGTCACACTATTTCAACAACAAAATCATCCAATACCAAATGGCTTGTCAGTTGGGCATACCCGTGCCCGAAGGTTTCTGTTGTAACTGTCTGGAAGAGGCCTTGGATTCAGCCCAGAGCTTTTTTCGCTCCGGTGAAGAGGTCTTTGTCAGTGAAGCCTACAGCGCAGCGGGGAGCAACAGCGCTTTCGTTTGCAACTGTGAAGAAATTCAAAAGCGATTTGTTGAGACGGAGCAATCCTATCTGGTGACCCGGCGTGTCCCGCACAGCCACGACCCAACCGTATTGGCTGTGGTAGCGAACGGAGAGGACGTTTATGTGGCCTCCGTTGCCGACCAAAAAATGGAGGAAAACCGATTCAGGGGATCCACCTTTCCCACTGTGCTGAAGAAGGATGTAGTAGAATGTATAAAAGAATACACCAGGTTGGTGGGAAGATATATGGGTGCCCGTGGTTATCGGGGCATTTTTGGTTGTGACTATATTGTTGATGATAAGGGGCAAATCTACTTTGTGGAGGTGAATGCTCGTAAGCAAGGAACCACCCTGGAGTCGACCCTCACCATGCTCCACCGCCTCCCCGGACATCCCAGTCTTCCTGAGATTGAATTCTGTGCCATAACAAGGGGAAAGCTCCCCCGAGGACTCATCGAGATGGATTCCACCGAATCTGATCTTTGCTGGGGAACATACAATGTCAAATGTCAGGAGGATGTTCGGGCGATTCGCGACATTCCACGTCTACAAAATGAGATGGATGTCTTTCGCAGTGTTTCTGAAAGTGCGGCAGACCTAACCTGTGCTCTTGTTGAGGACTACGTGGGTGCTGGAGTCCACCAGCGCGCCGGTGGGTTTGTCGGCAGATGCATCTCAGTGGGTAAA
>JASFGC010000080.1:0-11737 GCA_050123975.1 Syntrophobacterales bacterium
ATCAAAGGTGCGCTCGAGGCTCTTTTTCTGGGCCTCGGAGTCGCAGATATTCGTTGGGTCAATACGGATATCGCTCCTTACTTAAAGCCAGATGCGGCTGCTCGCGTCTTCCTGGCCGACACCTGTCTGGGAGATCTGGGGGAGGTCCATCCCAGAGTTTTAGAGGACTTTGACCTCAAAGGCCCCATATATATTTTCGACATCGACTTCGACCTCCTCATGGAAAAAACAGTATCTCTGAAAAAGTTCAAGCCCTTGCCAAGGTTCCCCGCGGTCAACCGTGACCTAGCCATTGTCGTTTCTGATCCTGTCGCCGCCCAGGATTTGCTCGACTATCTAGATGAGCATCGACCACAGTATGCTGAATCCATCATCCTTTTCGACCAGTATCACGGCAAACAGGTAGAATTAGGGAAAAAAAGTCTGGCCTTCCGCATCACCTACAGATCCGGAGAACGCAGTCTTACTGACCTGGAGGTTAATGAAATCCACACGGCATTTAGCCAAAAGGTCATTTCCGCATTCCAGGCTGAAATACGCTCTTGAAATTTTGCCGGTGGTGTTGCATATTACACAGCAGACAGTGCACAGTTGAATACGAAGAAATGAGTGAACGATAAACAAGTAGTTGGGACGCAGACGTTAATCCTTTTCCTTTTCGCTGTTGACCACTTATCAAACGCTGTGTGCCTCGATTATGACAGACATTATTCCAAGTAAGCGTTTTTTTAAGATTGGCGAGGTGAGCCGGATTGTAGGTGTTCCCACCCATGTGCTTCGCTATTGGGAACGCGAGTTTTCCTTGGTCCGACCTCGACGCGCTCCTTCAAAGCAACGAGTCTACCGTCGGAAAGATGTAGAGACGCTCCTGCACATCAAGAATTTGCTCCACGATGAGAAATACACCATTGCTGGCGCCCGCAAGAAACTAAAACTCCCCTCAGACCATCCTTCTAACCACCCAACCTTGGATGAAATCAAACAAGAACTTATCGCCCTGCGTCGCATGTTAGATTGACGGTTCGATTGGTGGGCTGCACACGGCATGATTCCTGCAGGCATGCGACATTACTACAAAAAAGTATTTGCATTTTTATAGCAATACTGCTATAGATACCGAGACTTTTTTTGTAGGGAAATTGAAAGCATACGTGTTTAATTGCTGCTCTAACCTAGTGCTGAGCCAGTAAAAGTGAGGGGGGTATGGATCTCGTCTTATCCAAAGAATCGATAGATAACATCATTGGCGTTCTGGATGAAGACCTTCTCCGGGCCGGGGCTGACTGTGTTCTCTTGGTTGATCGCTCCGGTAATCTTATTGTCAACCGAGGCGATCCTGCCAATCTGGATGTTGTGGCCTTAGCTGCACTTTCTGCGGCCAATTTCGGCGCAACCGCCGAGATTGCCAAACTCATCGGAGAAGATGATTTCGCGCTTCTCTTCCACAAAGGCAAGAATGAAAACATCCACTTCACCAAAGTGGGAAAGGGGTTCATTCTCATTACCCTTTTCGGCAAGGATGTTTCTCTGGGGTTGATTAGGTTAAATACCGCGAGAGTGACTGATACACTGGTGCCTATTCTGGGCGGAGAGCAGTAACTGTGTCGTTTATTGATCTGAGTAAAAACGAGGTCCAATGTAAGATTGTTTACTATGGGCCTGGGCGCGGGGGCAAGACTACCAACTTGCTTTACCTTCACCAGGCCATGACCGACTCTGTTCGTGGCAAGATGGTTACCATCGACACCAAAGGTGACCGCACGCTCTTTTTTGACTTTCTCCCCTTGGCCCTCGGTCAGATTCAGGGACTGAGCATAAAAATCCAGCTTTATACCGTCCCCGGTCAGGTCATGTACAATGCGACCCGCAAACTGGTTCTCAAAGGTGTAGATGGCATTGTATTCGTTGCTGATTCTCTTAAGGTTCAGAAAGAGAAGAATATTGAGAGTCTGGAAAATCTGAGACAGAATCTTGCTGAGGATAACATCGACATTAAGGAAATCCCTCTCGTCCTTCAGTACAACAAGAGAGACCTCGGCGGTTCTAATATTCCCATCCTTTCTGTTGAGGAGATGGCAGAAGATCTGAACACGGAACTCCAGGTTCCTACGTTTAGTGGCAGTGCACTCAAGGGCGACGGTGTGTTTGAAACGCTGAGAGAGATCAGCAAAAAAACAGTAAAGTACGTTAGCCGTAAGCTTTTGTCTCGTTAATAATCGCCAGTTGCCATAAGGAGGGGGACATGGATTTGACTGACGACCCCTTGGCAGGAGTCGATGCCAGCGAATTAGAGGCCGACATTGACAAGGCCATAGACGAACTCTTCGTCAAAAAAACCGCGGAAAAGGAACCCTCACTTGCTGAGGAAGCCCCACCCGAAGAGCCCGCCAAAGAACCGACAGAAAAACCAGTGGAAGAATCTGTTCCGGCTCCATCCGCTGAGGCCGCAGATGATCCTTTAGCTCAATTGAAGGAGAGTCTTCTCACTTTGGATTGGGAAATAACTTCGGAGTCCATACAGGATTTTGAAAAAGAGCTCCAGGCCGTTGGCGACCAACACGGTGATGATCGTCACTGTATGGCAGTGATTAAGATGTCCCTGGGCGTACTCACGTATTTACGAGCTGCAAAGGCTGATGCCGCACCAATCTCCGTCCAGTTCTTGCATGAAGCTACCCGTGGCCTTGGCCTCTTCGTGCGAGAGCCAGCACCCACAGAGGCTGAGCGCAGCGAGGTAATGGACACACTGCTCGGTCAATTTAGGCGGGTGAAGGCTGAGATTCAGAAGATGAAACCGCCGGCAGTTGAGCCCGAACCAACCGTCGAGCCTCCGCCAGTTGAGGAGCCGATTCTTGAAGAAATGGCCGAAGAAGAACCGGTATTGGAGGAAGTCGCCGCAGAGGAACCAACTCTGATAGATACCCCGGAAGAAGAACCAGTTCTGGACGAATTATTCGGAGAAGAACCAGTAGTTGAAGAAGTGCTCGAAGAAGAACCGGTATTGGAGGAGATCGCCGCAGAGGAACCAACTCTGACAGCTCCCCCGGAAGAAGAACCGGTTCTGGACGAATTATTCGGAGAAGAACTAGTAGTTGAAAAAGCGCTCGAAGAAGAACCGACTCTGGTCGCTCCCTCGGAAGAAGAACCAGTTCTGGACGAATTATTCGGAGATGAACCAGTAGTTGAAGAAGCGCTCGAAGAAGAACCGGTATTGGAGGAGATCGCCGCAGAGGAACCAACTCTGACAGCTCCCCCGGAAGAAGAACCAGTTCTGGGCGAATTATTCGAAGATGAACCAGTAGTTGAAGAAGGGCTCGAAGAAGAACCGACTCTGGTCGCTCCCCCGGAAGAAGAACCTTTATTGGAAGAACCTCCGGAAGAAGAACCAACTCTGGAAGCACTCACCGCAGAGGAACCAACTCTGACAGCTACCCCGGAAGAAGAACCAGTTCTGGAAGAGCTTTTGGAAGAAGAACTTGTCGCTGAAGAAATTCCCGAGGAAGAGCCGACTCTGGTACCACCTTCCGAGGAAGAACCCGTCCTTGAGGAACTTCTCGATGAAGAACCTGCACTGGAGCCAGCGGTAGAGCCAACGGAAATGGCTCCGCCACCTGAAATGGTCCCTCCGGTCGGCACTCCTGCGTCGCCACAGCCCTTCATTCAAGAAGTCAGAGCCCTGAGTGACCAACTCTCAAATGCTTTGGAGGTCCTTGCGCAAGAGACCACCACATTCTTTGGCCGGATCTTGAAAGCATTGACAGGCAAGCCTGCTCTCGAGAAATTAGAGAGGCATTTTGACTCCGTGTATAAGACGGTAGGAGCTAAACTGACCGAAGCTCAGGAGCTGTCTGGCAACCTGAGTGAAGCGCTGAGCAAACTTGAGCACAATTTTGGCCAGCAGCAAGAGGAAACCCTTGGCCCGGAAGCCCAGGCTGCAATTGATTCGCAGGTTTCAACTATTCGTAATGCTGTTCAGAGTCTAGATCAGGCCACTTCCAACTTGCAGCAGAGTCTTGCTGGTAAGGGGATGGCACCGACGTCTAGCCATGAGGGAATAGCATTCAAAGATGCTCAATTGGACACCGAAGAGTTCATGGTGGACTCCGATGAGTTCATGGAGTCTTTAGATTCCGAACCAGTATTGGACCTGGTCGAGGAGATACCTCCCGAGTCCCCTGGCATTACTCCCGATGCACAGGCCGGCATTTACTTGGCCGACGTGGTCAACAACACCCTGGGTATCCCTGCGGAGGCCGTCGTCAATATCTTCAAGGTTTCCAAGGGCAAAGTAAAGAGTTTGCGCAAGAGAGGATACGTTAGACTGACCGATTTCAAGGGGGCATTTCGCAGCATCAAGCGGGGAATTACCGGTCCTCTCGCGAGCCTCAAACCGAAAGACTTGAAGAAAATTCAATTCCCCATCATCGCTCTTGGTCCGGAGCTCCTTGGCAGCGATGACACCGAGGCCGTAGCCCCCGTCAGAGGTATTGTCCTGCTCAGCACTGGTGAGCGCCACGGTGCCTTGCTAACTGATGAGGTCATGCAAAGGACACCCTATGACGTCAAAGGCTTTCGCAAAGCTGGGCTACCAGGAGAGGTGAGTGGCACTGCCACCATCGAAGGAGATTTTGAGATTAACGTTATTGATCCGAACTACGTGCTCTCGTAAATCGCCACCGGCCTAGATTGATCGGCCGCCTCCCAGGTTAGCAGGACAGTTGCCCGGGGTCTTTCCTGACCATGCAAGCAGACAATATTAACCATTCCAGCGCCAATGGCCTCTCTGAGATTCAAGAAAAAATAAACGAGGCCGAGCTCTACCTTTCTCAGGCTCTTTTCGACGAAGCCCGCCAAGTCTATCAGCAGCTCCTGGAAGAGTTAGGATCCCTCTCCCAAAAAGGTTCTACTGATCCAGCTCTCCGTCAAACCTGCGAGAGCCATCGCGGATTTGTCAGGGAACAACTGGCTCTCATCGAACGCCAGGAAGCAGAATTCCACGGCCACCCCCAAGAAGCCAAACCTGAAGAAAAAGTCCCCTCCCAAGAAGGGGAAGGGAGTGCCGCCTTCAATAGAGGTCAAGCGTTTTTGGACATAGGTCTTTTTGCCGAGGCAATCCAGGAGTTTCAAAGCGCTGCCACCTTAGGATACCAACCAATTGAATGTTCTCTGCAGATTGGCAAGGCTCATATTCAGCTCGGGCAGCACAGTGAAGGTCTCCGGATCTTGGAGAAGACCTATGAACAAAAGGGTTTGGATGATTCCGACCGCAATGTGCTCCTGGGGCAGATGGCGGTAGGATATGAAACAGCTGGGGACATGGAAAAGGCCTTAGAGCTCTACCAGCAGTTGGCTGCGAGCGACCCTACGCATCGAACCGCGGCCAAGAAAGTCGAGAGTTTGGCCAAAGAGAGTGATCGCTATCAGCTAAACATGGTGAAGCTTCACCTCAAGAACGAACAGTTCTCGAAAGCCATCAAAACACTGCGTCACATTGAGAGCGAGCAGCAGGTTCCTGCGGACAGATTGGTGCCTCTGTATGAGCAAGTACTGGAGAAAGATCCGGGTAACGCTGATGCCATGGAACGCGTCGCGGCCATTTACCAACAGATGCTTGACAACGGAGGTGCGAAAACTGACATACGCCTAAGGCTTGCCAGACACTTCCTCCGTGCTGGCGACCTCGACAGCGCTGCCAATGAATATCTGGAAGTAATGCTGGAGGACACCCCCTACAAATTGACCGCTCTGAACGAGCTCGGCGAGGCTTTACTGAAAAAACAGGACTATGATCAAACACTGGAGTTAATGGAAGGTGCGCTTCCCTGGATAGAGTCCATCAAGCCCGGACCTGAAATATTGAAGTATTATTATTTGCTGGGAACAGCCTGTGAGAGGAAAAATTTATACGACCGGGCACAAACCTACTTCCAGCGTGCTGCCTCTATTGATCCCACTCACAAGGTAATCCGCTCCAAGGTGCAGACCCGGGCCCAAGGTTCTCTTTTGTCCGCAGGAAAAGGTTTGCTCGGCCTCCATGTTGACACTGATCTCCAGTACGAGATTCAGACAGAACTTGGTCGGGATGAGATCCATCAGATTTTCCGAGTGCGCGAGGTTCAGAGTGGAACCTTTCGTGTTGCCAAGACTCTTCTACCTCAACTGTCTGGCGGGGCCAAGGTCAAGGACTTCATTGTAAAGTGGGTCTATGAGCAAGTGAATATGGAAAACCGCAATATCACTCGGGTCTTGGACGTTGCCGAAAGTGAGGGCCACTATTACCTGATCATGGAAAATTTCGACAGTACCTTGGAGGACTTGTTAAAAGAGAGAACCAAGCTGCCCATAGCCGAGGCAGTCAGCCTGGCCAAAGCTCTTCTCAATGCTCTCGCCTATGCCCATTCACATCGAGGAGCTGACGATAACCTCAGGAAAATCTTTCACCTCGCTCTTAACTCCAAGAGAGTGGTGGTCAGCGACCAGGTTAGCAACGCCAAGATTGCCGATTTTGGTCTTGTCTATCAGCTCCATAACATGCTGGATGTGACAACCACTTACGAGGAACTCTCTGCCTATGAGTTAGCCTATATGGCGCCCGAGCTGTTCAATCGCGCCCCGGCGCGAATGCCGGACAAGATGAAGCAGGCCGCAGATCTCTACTCCTTTGGCCTCGTATTCTATCAAGCTCTTACAGGGAAATTGCCGTTTGAAGGGCCATCACCGGAGGACTTCAAGAAACAACATAATGAGAAATACCCCGTGCCTCCCCGGGTTTATATCTCCAGCATTCCCGCCAAACTGGATGAAGCCATTTTGAAATGCCTGCACAAAGATCCAAAGAAGCGCTGGCGCACGCCCACCGAGTTGGATCTTGCCCTGGAAAAGATCATAGTTTAATCGTTACATTTCACATTTCCCATTGAGCAGAGCTTTGTCGGCAGGTTTTTGTAGAGCGCGGTCTACAACAGATGGAAGTTGTGGAATGTGAAATGAGAGATGAGAAGCTGGGGGGCGTTAGATCGCTATCTATGTTTTGAAATCACACAGGCTATGATCAAGATATGGTAAGGAGATCTTAACTTTTCAGGGATGCTCTAAACTCAACATAAATAGCAGCTATGTTTATATCAGACCTTCTCGGGACTACTACTATATTTGGTAGCGGACTCTCAAAGGGTTAAGTGTGCATTAAAGTATGAGATGTTGAGTTTCAGGAAGCAAGTGCGGGTTTCAGATAGTGATCATAGTTGTTGACTTTCACCACGAGAAAGAATCAGAAATGAAAAAGGCAGAGTCACAATGACCCTACCTGTTGAAACAAAACAAACAAGGTGATTTATCTTTGTCTATCAAGCGAAAGACAGGCGACCCTCAGTTGTTGCCTTGTCCTTGGGGCGTCACGGTAATCGTCCAGGTGTTGTCAAAGCTTGTCTCCATCCCGTTCGGGCATGCATCCTGGGCAAAAAACGCATGCAACTCGATCATATGCTCGCCTGGAGTGAGGGGATTAATCACAATGCCAATCCCTTGAACGAAGCTGATTACATCCCCGATGGGAAGATCAAAATATACTTCCCCAAAGTAGTAGTTCTCAAATTCTACTCGACAGGGAGCACTATTGGATGTCCCCGTCCCACGACAATTTCCTCTTATCCTAGGGCTTTCTTGATAACGTCGAAGTCGAATGACAAGGCCCAGGAAGTGCCGACGCCGTAAAGAGCATTGGGCGTTGTAACGTTCTTCTCCACCTGCACTGCCACGATCCTCTTCTTGAGCTCCATGGCCGTCTTGATTTCCCAGTCCACCCAGCGACTCTTGTGGCTGTACCTGCCAACCAGACAGAGGAAGTGACTGCAATCACTAATCCTCGCAGATATCTCGCGCTTGATAGCGGCGGCATCGCTGGCATCAACCGACACCTCCACAGACATGTCGTAAAAGCTAAAATCGAGATCCTCGTCCTTGTCCCAAGCTAGTACCAGATCTTTGTAGTTCTCGTCGTTTGAGTAGTCGTAGCTGATGAAGATGCGTTTGTTGGCCATGCCCATGCTCCTTCCAGCAGGCATAAAGTCCTGGACCCAGCACATCTGCTCTTTTGAGATCTGGGCCTCGCTTCGTTGGTCAAGTCGTGGGAAACGGGCAATTCTGCTGAACAGTGCTGCACTTGTGAGGTATAGAAGCTTCTCGTGAGGCAAGCGGGAACGCGCTCAAGTGGGTAAGCAACTTGACTTGATCCGACCACCACACTGCCGTGAGTCAATACTTATCGATTCTTTGAGGGGTGTTCCCCGCCCCACTACCTGCTCTTCTAGAACCGTATCCCGGCCTAGGACTTGAACGGAAGTTATTATTATGGACGTGCTGGATTTCATTATTCACATTTTTCTTCTTGTTTCAAGGACTGACTCTCCTCAGGTGACTTGCTAAATTACCTAAGGGCGACACCTCGACATAGGACGGCCATCTCTAAACGTCCCGCTCAAGATACACTCACTATTTTTTCTGCCACTCACCACACCATTCATGTCCGTAGGTGGTCGGCCACATTGCAATAGAATAGAGTTTTCTCTCGATAGATTCATCTTCACGAATGTCCACCCCAACATAACCAGAGCCCCAAGGTCTAGGGGCATAGCGACGACAATTACCAGCGGCCTTTTCTGCTTGAGCTTCAGGTCTTCTCCAAAACCTACAATTTTCGCACTGCTCTTTCACAGCTCATCCTCCTTTAACCCGCCAGAGATAATGAAATTAAGAGTAATAAGGAAACGGCGATTCTTTACATGTCACGCTCCTTCTTCGGGATTACCAGCGGCTGGAGCCGAGAGGTGCAGAAGTGAAGTGAAAATCACCAGAAAATGCATTAGAGCGCGAAGTGTAAGCTATTTCCAGATTAAGGGTAGCAGACGGTTTATGTCAACAGGAAAAGAGGTTGTCTAGATTTGAAATCGGGAAAGACAGAAACCAGCGCTAAAATCTGAAGAAGATTGGGAAATATGAAATCCCACTTTTGTCGAACAACCTGTTTCCGAAAAACCCTTGATTTCCCTGGCTCGGGAGCACTTTGTATGACATTGTGTATCCTGAAATGAGCGGGGAAAGTGGCAGAAAAATGCCCTCACTGACCAGGACAGCCAGCGAAGGCTGCCGATTACGGGATAGGGGAAAAGCGGAGAGACAAACCCCTACCAATTTAGAATTTCATCACAGGCGGAGTGGCAAAAGACAGCCCCCACTTACCAGCCTAGAGAAGGTCAGTAGGGGCCATTTTGTTTAACTCATGCTAATCCTCAATCCATGGAGTCATCTACACAGTCAAAATGTTATTACTTGACTATTTCCAGTCTAAATTGAAGTGTACCTTCGTATGGTGAGCCATCTTTCGAAATGATATGGGGTACACATTCATAAATCCATTGATACTTCTTGCCACGTTTGATATCAGGCTTAATAAAATAATGCATGGTTAAAGCTGTCACTATGGGTGGATAGGAGAGATTTTCTCTCGGAGAAACTATTATCCGTTTGGGATAATGTGGATATTTGCCAGTATCACTGGTTTCCTGCACAGGTTCAATTGTCACGTCTTCAAGATACTTCATTCCACCACCATCAAATAGTATGCTACCATTTATATCAAAAATTATGCACGGCCTTACTTCTCTGGCTAATTTATCACTAAATTCTCTACTAGTGACAATTTTCGTTATCCGATTATCAATATAAATACTAAGACCATAAAGAGTGCCAATAATAGTTGTCGTTATAAGTATAATACCAATAAGACTGATACCAATAAATACTTTGAAAATTGTTACTGCTTTTATTTTATTTTTTTCCGTCATTTGTATATCCGTAATATATTCTTCTCTTAGACTTAAAGTTGAAAAGTTCTTTTTTTCTGAAGAGTTTAGATGCGATGATTATCCGTGAGAATGCCTCATCTACTTCCGAAAAAATCCTTCATTCCATAAGTGAGTCGTTAAAAGCGGTCAGGGGGTCGGTTAAACAAGAAGACGATGTCACAATGGCCGTTGTGAAAATTGTTCAATAAACCGGGCAAACCGCGGCTTATGGCCAAGAGATCTGAAAAGGATTCCCCTTTATTTTCCTAAACCCGTTTCATGCTTTGGCTTTTCCAAGAGATGAGGACATTTGCCCATTACCTGTTTCTCAAGCTCTTGATCTAATTGCACCTTGTAAAGTGTTTTTGCTTCGCATAACTGTTCAACCTCTAAGTTACCCGCCCCTTTGAAGTTGGCTGCCTCAAGGTTGGCTTCTGCGAGGTCGGCTCTCCTGAGGTTGGCTCCCCTGAGGTCGGCTCCAAAGAGGTTTGCTTTCCTAAGGTTGACTCCAAAGAGGTTGGCTTCCTTGAGGTCGGCTCTTTCGAGGACAGCTCCTGTGAGGCTAGCATACCCGAGGTCGGTTTTCCTGAGGTTGGCTTCCGTGAGGTTGGCTTCCGTGAGGTTGGCTTCCGTGAGGTCACGTCTTATTTTAGGCTTGTCCTTCCGCCAATTGTTCCAGGCCTCAACGCCCTCTTTAAGTTTGGTTAAGTGTACCGGGTCTGCCATTTTGCTTTTCTCCTTTCTCCGTTTCTGAATTTTTATCTTGGGTCCGGCACTCGCTTTTCCCTACAAAAGCTAAACGGTGCTCCCCTCACAGGATGGGACGACTACCAAGTCAGCACCGGGGGTGGCTGGCGCACACAATCAGGTGCCAGGGCTTTCTTTTTCCAAGTTCTGTTCTAACTGCAGAAACGGTTTGAACAAATCGATGGGAATGGGAAATAGCGTGGTTGAATTACTCTCCGCAGAGACCTCTCGAAGTGTTTGTAAGTAGCGGAGCTGGAGTGCAATGGGATGTTCGGAGATGATCTGAGCCGCTTCGGCCAGGCGATTCGCAGCCTGATACTCCCCCTCCGCGTTGATGACTATGGCACGCCTCTCCCGCTCGGCTTCAGCTTGGCGGGCCATAGCTCGTTGCATATCCTTGGGCAGGTCGATGTGCTTGACCTCAACAGTGCTCACCTTAACGCCCCAAGGGTCAGTGTGCTTGTCCAAAATCTCTTGAAGTTCGGCATTTATCTTTTCACGTTCAGTAAGTAGTTCGTCCAGTTCCCCCTGCCCGCAGACGCTGCGCAAAGTAGTCTGGGCCAACTGGGAGGTAGCGTAAAGGTAATTTTCCACCTCCACTACCGCATTATTGGGATCCATCACCCGGAAATAGATCACTGCATTGACCTTCACGGACACGTTATCCCGGGTAATCACATCCTGAGGAGGTACGTCCATGGCAACCAGGCGCAGGCTGACCTTCACCATCCGATCCACCACGGGGATGAGGATGATAAGCCCTGGCCCCTTGGCCCCGATGACCCTTCCCAAACGGAAAATGACCCCCCGCTCGTATTCCTTGAGAATCCGAATTGCACTGGCCAGAAAAAGGATCGCCAGTATAAGAATGAAAACAATGGCGTAGGGCATACTATCTTCCTCTCAAGACAACGATGAATCTCTGCCACTGACAATGGCCCGTTTCATAGCAGAAATCTACAAGTAGTATGTTTAACGTTGACCTTTTAAGAAGCGTACGTCCAGCAGAGATCATGCAGGCCGGGATGAAGGTTAGAAGAAGAATATTTGCGAATAATCGTATGGCTTGGCCACTGGTTGGATTTGCTTTTTTAGTTTGGTCCACTCTATCCAAGCCTGGTCCGCCTTTGAGTAACAACCATAAATGC
>JASFGC010000081.1:0-11654 GCA_050123975.1 Syntrophobacterales bacterium
ATGCTCTTAGATGCAGGTTTCAGCGAAAATCAATTGACTACCAAGGTGGTCAAAGGTACCGATAGTCCAGCCTATGACATACTCCAGGAAGCTCAAGCCAGTGAGTGTGGGACCATAGTTCTGGGTCAGCGAGGATATTCTGGCGCTATGGACTTCCTCTTTGGCAGTATAACAAAAAAGGTCATTGAGAATTCGGCCGAAAAAACTGTCTGGTTTGTTCAGTAGTAAATCTGTGCTGCAAAAACCTGTGGTTTTGTTCGCGACCATGTATCAGAGAGGGTGACAGAGTGAGAAATATTTTACCCTCTTTGTATGTTGATCAACTGAGAGTAACTGGGGTGACAAAGCCGTCAGGCTTTACGGCAAGGACTGAGCAGTCCACCCTGTGGAGTATCTTTTCTGCGGTATTGCCGATAAGAAAGCCAGCCACACCGGACCTGCTCAGGGTACCCATGACAATAAGATCTGCCGCCGTCTTTTCCGCCAGCTCGGGAATGACTTTACCCGCCTCACCTTTGACAAAATGCACCCGGTAGTTCAGACCCTGCAAATCGTATTTCTGCAAGAGATCATTTAGCCCACTTTCATGCGTAGCTTCAGCCTCCCGGACCAACCGATCCAGCTCCCCTTTCTCCATTCTTCCAACGCCGCCCCTCAAAATGGTTTCGCCATAGAGCGACCAGGTGTGGACAACAAGAAGTTGGCTTTGCTCCTGCTTGGCAAGGGAAGTTGCCAGATCCATGATTTTGGCACTAAGTTTGTTTCTCTGCCCATCTGAGGGATCCGGGTCCAGTGCAGCAATTATTCGACTATACCTTTCACTCCCCCCTTTTTTAACCACCCAAACGGGACAGGGGCACTTCCTCATAAGGTGCATGGCAGTACTGCCGAAGAGCATTCCCTGCAACCCGCCTTCTCCTTGGGCAGCTTTTATTACCAGGTCGTGGTTTTCTCGTAACACCTGACGGATTATCTCGAGGAAAGGCTTTCCGAACAGCAACTTTGCTCTAACGTCAAAGCCTTGCTGCCTCATCGGCTCGATGACAGTTTCGAGTTCCTCTTGCCGCTCTTTGATGACAAACTGCTTAAGATCTCGAAATGGTTGCGAACCGTAGATTTCACCTGAATCCCATGAGTTTTCTTCTATGACATCAACAACAGTGAGCCGAGCCCGGTTTCTTCTGGCAAGGTCAACCGCACGTTTGCGGGTAAGCTCATGTTCAGGTCTCGCGTCATACAACAAAAGTATGTTCTTGAAGCGGTGCATAATTTAACTCTCTTTTCCATACAACCATTTTACAAAAAGAATTATTTACCGTGTATTTTTTAGAGAACATTTGCAAACTGTTGGTGGCACATAAGGTAAGTTTTCTTTCCTATTTGTAAAGGGCGTAGTATTGGTGACTCTCCCTGGTGGATCGACCGCAAGTGTGATTACGTATAAACGAATGGCAATATTCTGAACCACAAGGAATCCCGGTGAGGCAGGGCTTTCCTGCCGAAGAAAGACTGCAGGAGGCTTTAAACTACTAAAGAAACAATCGACTTCTTAAGGGATATGGATTACTATTCCTGTCCAATCTGCGGTCACATCTCGGAGGATACTCCCTCTGGATTGCCCGCCTCTTATCTCATTACGCCACAGCTCGGAGTGAACTCCTGTGGGCTGGTCTCTGCTTGCAACATTTACTCTTGCTCTTTTTGCACCATTGCTTTACCGACTTCTGGGTCGCGCCACGGGATGGGTGTTGGCTTTCTTCCCATTTACTTTGGTTGCATTTTTTGGACTCCATCTTCCCATATCACCGGGGGCCCGATTTATAACAAGCTGGTCCTGGGTGCCCAGTCTCGGTGTGGACCTTTCATTCGCTCTCGATGGCCTGTCCCTTACCTTTGTGCTCCTTGTGAGTGGTATTGGCGCTCTCGTGCTCATTTACTCGGGGGCTTACCTTGGCGAGCAACCAAGCGGGGGGCGGTTTTTCGCATACCTCCTGTTTTTCATGGGTTCAATGCTTGGACTCGTTCTCAGTGACAACGTCATTACCCTTTTCGTTTTCTGGGAATTGACCAGTATCAGCTCCTATCTTCTTATCGGATTCCACCACCATACGGAGACGTCCCGAGCTTCTGCCCTTAAGGCACTTCTGGTGACAGGAGCAGGTGGTCTGTTACTTCTGGCTGGTCTTCTTCTCATGATGCTCGCTGCGGTGCAGTTGGGCTCGCCTTTAGAAGAGGCCGGTCGGATCTCCGCCCTGTTCTCAGTTGATTTTCGTCAACATCCTCTTTATCTGCCGATTCTGGTTTTACTTCTTCTGGGTGCCTTTACCAAGTCGGCCCAGGTTCCCTTCCATTTCTGGCTCCCCGCAGCCATGGCCGCGCCCACCCCCGTGAGTGCCTACTTGCATTCAGCAACCATGGTAAAAGCCGGTGTCTATCTCTTGGCGAGATTCCATCCAATCCTCGGCGGCACTATCCAGTGGGAGACGCTCTTGATCGGTGTGGGTGTTGTGACCATGCTTGTCGGCGCTATTATGGCCACGGGACAGCGTGATCTCAAGCGGATTCTGGCCTATTCTACAATCAGCGTTCTCGGCATACTCACCACGCTCCTCGGTGTGGGTACCGTGCTCGCCGTCGAGGCCGCGGTAGTATTTCTCGTGGCTCACGCCCTTTACAAGGCGGCTCTTTTCATGGTCGCCGGCAACATCGACCACGAAACGGGCACCCGTAACGTGACCCGACTTGGTGGCCTCCGCTCGCTCATGCCAGTAACAGCAATTACCGGCATCCTTGCATCCTTGAGCAAGGCAGGTACACCTCCCATGTTTGGTTTTATCGGCAAAGAAGCGCTCTACACGGCCAAGCTTGACATTGAAATCTTAGGACTCTGGCTGATAATTGGTGCAGTATTGGCTAATGTGTTGTTAGTAGCCATGTCGCTGGTTGTGGCTATTTGGCCGTTTTTTGGCTCTTTGCGAGAAACCCCAAAGCCTCCCCATGAAGCTCCAATATCCATGTTGCTCGGGCCAGTCCTCCTTGCCGGCCTCGGGATGTTTGTCGGGATCATCCCCGGTGCATTCGATCAAAGTATCGGATCGGCCATGGCAACCGCCATCCTCGGGTTTCCAGTGGAGATGAAACTGAAGCTCTGGCACGGCTTCAGCCCCGCCTCCGTATTGGTCATGGTACTCAGCGGAATTACGCTAGCCACTGGATTTTTGCTGTTCAAGAAGCTGCGACCTTGGTTTACCCACACCCTGGAGCTCGTTTGTCGTCTGGAGCCCTGGATGCCGGGCATCCGAAGGGCTTGGCAAGAGGGTAGACTGCTTCATGAACTCACATGCCGGCTGGAGCCACTTGGACCGACCCGGACATATGAACGTCTCCTGGCGGGGCTTACTCGGAGTGCACAGGGAATAACCCGTCTGATCCAGAGCGGTTATTTGCGACACTATATACTCATTATAATTCTGGCGGCGGTGGGTCTCGTTTCGTATCCCCTTCTTCATAGTATTCAGCCACAACTATCTGAAAATGCCTGGAAGATTCGACCGCACGAGGCGGTGGTGGCGCTGTTAACCCTGGCAGGTGCTATTGCTACGGTTCGGGCGCGATATCGGCTGACGGGTGTGGCTGCCCTGGGGGTTACCGGCTTGGGTATAGCCCTCATTTTTGTTATCTTCGGAGCTCCCGACCTGGCAATTACCCAGGTAATGGTCGAAACCCTTACCGTGATCCTTTTTGTCCTTGTCTTTTACCATTTGCCGCCATTCGTCCCCAGAAGCACCAGGCGTCAGCGATTTCGCGATCTCGCCGTTTCCATAACAGCCGGGCTGGTGATGACACTGGTTGTGTTGGCAACCGCGTCCATCCACCTGGAGCCAGTTCTCACTGATTTTTATTCCCGGCAAAGCCTGTCCGCGGCCTACGGTCGAAACATAGTAAATGTCATCCTGGTCGACTTTCGCGCCCTCGACACCCTTGGCGAAATAACTGTTCTGGCGGTAGCGGGTTTCGGTGTCTACGCACTGCTTCGCCTCAAAGCTGCGCACAGGGGGGAGGTAGAGAAATGAAATCGCTCATTCTCCGAACTGCCAGCCGTTACCTTATGGTGCTATTGGTGCTCTTCTCTGTGTTTATTCTGTTTAGGGGGCACAACGAACCCGGAGGGGGATTCGTGGGGGGACTGCTCATCGCCGGGGCTTTTGCTCTGTATGCACTGGCTTATAAGGCAGAGGCAGCACGGCGTCTTCTTCGCTTCGACCCCCGCACCATAATTGGTGTCGGGTTGGTCACCGCAGCCTTAAGCGGCTTGGCCTCGGTGTACCGTGGTCAACCCTTTTTGACCGGATTGTGGTTACCTTACCGTATCCCGTTTTTGGGTAAGCTTGGCACCGTGTTTTTCTTCGACCTGGGCGTGTACTTGGTGGTGCTGGGAACTACACTTCTAATCCTTTTCACTCTCGAAGAGGAGTGATGCAATCATGTTCTTCCTTCTTTCCATTGTAGTGGGTGGTCTGTTCGCAACGGGTGTGTACCTCATGCTGCGTCGGAGCATAGTCAAGCTGATATTCGGGTTGGTATTGCTCGCGCACGGGGCTAACTTGCTCATCTTTACGGCCGCCGGCCTGGTGAGAGCCCGGCCACCACTGATTCCAAAAGGAGAGCTGGTACCGGTAACAGAATTTGCCGATCCCGTTCCCCAAGCACTGATACTCACCGCAATCGTGATCAGCTTCGCAGTAATTGCCTTTGCCGTAGTACTTGTTCAGCGGGTCTATCGAAGTGTGGGATCGGGCGATGTGGATGAGTTGAAAGCAACCGATATATGAATAATTTACTGATTCTACCCATTCTCATTCCTCTCGTTACTGCGGGACTTTCCTTTATTGCCTGGAAGTCACCCCGAATGCAGCGCATCTTCGGCCTGGTTGGTGCTGGTACTCTGATGGTGGCGGCAGCTGGTATCTTTATGTCGGTCTATAGCAACGGGATCCAGGTTGTGCAGGTGGGAAACTGGCCTGCACCCTTCGGCATTACTCTTGTTGCTGATCTGCTGAGTTCCGTCATGGTGGTCCTCACCGCACTGGTTGCCCTAGCCGTGGCGGTCTATTCGCTCGCCGCTATAGACCAGCGGCACATCTCTTTTGGTTATTATCCCCTCTTTCAAGTTCTGCTCACAGGTGTATGTGGAGCCTTTTTGACCGGCGACCTTTTCAATTTATATGTCTGGTTTGAAGTGATGCTCATGGCAAGCTTCGTGCTCCTGGTGCTCGGTGGTGAACCACCCCAGGTGGAGGGCGGCATAAAATACGTCACCCTCAATTTACTGAGTTCGGTTACCTTCTTGGTGGCGGTGGGGATCCTCTATGCTGTGGCCCACACTTTGAATATGGCGGACCTTTCATTGAAGATGGCAAAGATTGCCCAGACACATCCCACCTTGATTCTGAGCGCGGCCGCTTTCTTTATCATCGGTTTCGGCATCAAAGCAGGTATCTTCCCACTTTACTTCTGGTTGCCGGCCAGTTACCATACGCCGCCTGCGCCGACATCTGCCCTCTTTGCGGGTTTACTCACCAAGGTCGGCGTCTACGCTCTCATTCGCGTTTTCACTCTTGTTTTTCCGAGGATGACCTACTCTTATATCTTGATATTGACACTGGCTGGTCTAACCATGGTTATTGGAGTTCTGGGTGCATTTGCCCAAGTCGAAATCCGACGTATCCTTAGTTTCCACATCATCAGTCAGATTGGCTACATGATCATGGGGCTGGGGTTGCTTGCTTCTAGCAATTCAGCGGCGAGGCTTCTTGGTATCGCCGCCGCCGTTTTCTACATAACCCACCACATCATTGTGAAGACCAACCTTTTTTTAATCAGCGGCACGGTGAAGGCTTTGCGCGGAACCTATCAACTCAAGAGCTTAGGGGGCCTAGCAGCCTCATACCCCTGGCTTGCCATCCTCTTCATGATTCCTGCACTTAGTCTTGCCGGTATACCGCCGCTCTCAGGGTTTTGGGCTAAATTCGCAATGATCAAGGCGGGCCTGCAGGCCGAGCAGTATCTCGTGGTGGCAGCGGCTCTCATCGCCGGCCTCCTGACCCTGATGAGCATGATCAAGATCTGGGATGAGGCATTCTGGAAGCCAGCCCCAGAGGCCCATAGTGGCGAGGGATCGCATCCCACCGGACCCCTCACACCGCGGCGACTGCTCCTCCTTCTGGGTCCCATCACGGTACTTGCTGGTCTCACGGTGGCGATCGGTTTACAGCCACAACTGCTCTTCACCGTTGCTGAGCGAGCTGCTGCCCAGTTACTTGACTCAAGCGCATACACTCAGGCTGTCCTCGGTGTCAGTCAGGCACCGCTCCAGCCCATTGACATTTTGTTAGGGGCTATGCCATGAAAATTCTCTTGTGGAATCTTTTACTGGCGCTTTTGTGGGAAGCAATGACTGGCCGGACCGATGCCGCCAACTTACTCCTCGGCTTTGCACTAGGCTATGTCATTCTCTGGTGGTTGAGACCACTTCTCGGCCCCACCAGGTATTTCAGGAAGCTCCCTGAAAGCATCCGGTTTACCTTCTTCTTTCTCCGAGAACTGATCCATTCGAACCTTCGCGTCGCTTGGGATGTTATCAGCCCAAAATCGCAACGTAAGCCCGGAATTGTCGCTATTCCGCTGGATGCCCGCACTGACATTGAGATCACCTTTTTGGCAAATTTGATCACCCTTACCCCTGGAACTTTAAGCTTGGATATTTCGGATGATCGAAGCGTGCTTTACGTGCATGGGATGTTTGTCGAAGATGCCCAGCTGATGCGTGAGCAAATCAAGAACGGCTTTGAACGGAGGGTTTTGGAGCTACTGAGATGACCGATCACATCAATTTGTTCTTAGAGATTGTCCTCGGACTCCTCGCACTCGCTGCGCTGTTGGGATTTTTCCGGCTGCTGCGGGGACCCAGCCTGCCGGATCGTGTCGTCGCCTTTGATTTATTGGCGACAGTGGGTGTCGGTATCTCGGCTGTTTACGCAATGGCCCACGATCAACCGGTGTTTTTGGATGTGGCTGTGGTAATTGCCTTGATCAGTTTCGTGGGTACTGTGGCATTTGCTCGCTATATAGAAGAGAGACTCAAAGGATGAATCTTTTGAAACCATTGCTCATTCTTATTTTTGCCGGGAGCGGCAGTTTCTTCGTCTTGCTCGCTGCCGTCGGCCTCCTGCGAATGCCGGATCTGTTCACCCGCATGCACCCCTCCAGCAAAGCTGCAACCCTAGGGACCGTCCTTATTTTAATAGCTACCGCCCTTTACTTTGAAAATGGGGCAATTGCAGTCCGTGCTGTGTTGATTTGCTTGTTCCTGTTTCTGACGGCTCCAGTTGCCTCCCACATCATTGCCCGAGCTGGATTTCTCTCCGGTGTCCCCCTGGCTGAAGAGACCGCCATCGACGAACTCAGCGACCGCTACGACCTGGAAACTCACTGTTTAAGCTGTCCACCTGCTAAAGCAGAGGAAGAGTAGAAATTTTCCGCATCGGCCTGCCCATGAAAGAGGCGGAACAAGATGATCTCGTTCATACCTCGAAGAGTAAATCCTGAGCTCTCATCCCGATAGAAACCCACCACCTTACTCACCGTAGGTCATCTTCTTGATACGAGGTGGTTGGACGTCTGGTACTATCACTATAAACACATCGCCGTATTTGGTTGGTGGACTACCGGTGCCATCCAGCAATTCGTACATTTCCTCTAGATTTCTCAGATTTCCAACCCACACCACCACGCCCCCGGCGTGCTTGGTAAAGAATTCATCCAGAAGGTCTCTCGACAGCTTCTTGTAGTCGTACAAACGGCCTTGGGATACAAGGTTTAGTTTCAACCCAAGATGGTCTGCCAACGGCTGAGCCGTGTCCCTGTTGCGCCGCAGATTCGTGCAGTAAATTGCGCTCACTCCCATGTCGCCGATGACTTCCGGCAAATGCTGAGCCCGCTTTCTACCCTGCCATGTTAGTGGATCGTCTGCCTCAGCACTGTAAATATCCCTGCCACCATGCCGAAGGAGGATTATTGTCGTCTTGGTCCCCGGCGGTGACTGGTATGTTGATCTTGTTTCATCTTCTGAAGTCGTGGCGCAGCCAACAAAAAGGGTAAGAACCAAGCACAGTACGGCGACACCAGAAACCGTTCGAAAACCTTTGATTGGCTCCATCTGTCAGACCTCCTCGCCTGTTATGAGTCAAAGAATCAAATTAGCACAAAAAAGTGAGATTGGTCAAAATGGATCAACGTTCGCGAAAACGTGGCGCATTGTAGAGTACAGGTTCCGGAACCAAGAAACCAGGTTGTGGGCTGCTTTAAAGGGAACGGTTTGAGGTTCAAGGTATAGGGTACAGGGCAAAAATAATAAAAGAAAATGTATTCCTCTTTATGCCTTACGCCTTGTGCCTTGTGCCATGAGCCTCTTCAGGTGGTAGGTTTACTTCATGGATGAGAAAATTTTGTTGATCTTTTCCTTGATAACCCGCTCAGCAATGGCAGACAAGTGTTCCTCCACCAGCCGGGCTACCAACGCTTCTATCTTCTCGGTGAACAAATCGGCCAAATCCTCTTCAGAACCGCTTTTAGTAACCGGTTCACCCGCTTTCTTGTCTTCCCCGCCATCCTCTAATTGCTCGTCGCCAAGCAAATCCTCCAAAATCCCCTCTTCAGCCACAATCTGCTCGGCAGCGGTGGAGTTCCCCTCTTCAGACCGAACGTCCATTTCAAGTTCTTCAAAGAGATCTTTGGAGAACTCCTCCTCCTCGGCAACCGGAGCTGCAGCGGCTGTTCCGTCACCCGTGGCCTGAATATCTTTTTGCAAATCGTCAAAGAGATCCTCGGATAGCTGCTCTCCTGCGACAGAAGATTTTTCCGTTTTGCCTTCTTGCTTTGGCACCGGATGGTTTTCGAGGATCTTTGAGGCATCCACTTCACGGGTGGCCAGGAGTTCGTCTAACGCCTTGGAAATATCTGCATCCACCGCCTCCTTGCTCGTCTCGGTTGCAGGAGGACTTCCGGCGTCCATCGACGCCTCCTGAGCCAACATGGCTTCAACTTCACCCTCAGCGTCACTCATGGCATCCAGTGCAGCTTGGGCCTGATTATCCGCAGGCTCGCCTTCAGGTGGGGAGCCATCGGACTCTCCGAACAAATCCATGTCCAGTTCCAAGCTGTCCGTCCCTATCACCCCGTCATCGAGGCTAATTGCAGGTTGTGCCTGATTATCCGCAGGCTCGCCTTCAGGCGGAGGCCCATCCGACTCTCCGAACAAATCCATGTCCAGTTCCAGGTTGTCCGTCTCTATTGCCCCGTCATCGAGGTTAATTGTCGGCATCCCTTCGGCAGGGGTTTGGTCAGCCACGATAGGCCCGGCCACATCCACAACCTCCGCCAGGTCAGCGACCTCGGTATCAATGGTATCCAGGAGAAAATCGAGTTTTTTAGTAGCTTCCTTTTTGGAACTACTGTTTTTTTGTTCACTGCTTGATAAACTCTTGCTCATAGTCATCTTCCTAGAGCCAAGATCAAAAACATTGAATGCGCTGGTTCGATTTTTCTGACCAATACCCTTTAAGCAAAAGCAGTGCCAAACATTTGGTGGCTCGATCATAGTTATTGGTTTTCAAGCAGTTACATCCATTCATGAGGAGCTTTTCCCTTACTCTCACGGTGGTGGTCAGTGTTGCTTATGGTGAGAAACTTTCCTGTAGCCGTTAGGAGCGATACTAAAGGGAACGGCTCAAGGCGAAAGGCACAAGGCACAAGGCACAAGAAAAAATTCGAATTTGGAAATTGGAAACTGGGGACCCGCTCGCAGGCTGGGGAGTCCGGAGGGCCAATATTGGAATTTGGGATTTATTTGGGATTTCTCCTGCGGAGTCCCCACCCTCTGGGCGGGGCCCAGTTTGGTGCTTGGTGTTTGGGATTTCAGAGAAGGACCAGGATTGCTGGGACTAATAAAAAAAGCAACGCCATTCCAGGCGCTGCCTTTTCCTTTGCTTCCTTGAGATCCTTTGACTCTAATGCATCCGCGTCATTTCACTTACTAGCTCTCTCCTTGGCCAACTCTTCCGGGCTCATGGTCCAGAAAGGAGTTCCATCCTTTGTTAATCGCACTTTATATTCATAATAGTCGCCCTTTTTCACCTTGGACGCCATAAATACTTCCTTGCCGTCAATCTCCGCCCATACGCCCTTCACTTTCACCTTTTCACCTTTTCTGAGCGAGATGCTGTTGGGGTTAACAAACGGGCTGGGACCGAGGTGAACGGTGATAACTTCATCGCTGTCTCCATCTTTGACGAGCAGCGCTACCCCTGAGGACATGCCTTTCAGGGGGATGATTTTCTTGAAACCCACTACGTGACCCTTGAAACTGTCCCACTCATCAAGGTCATAAAGCTTGTTGTAGGCGCTGTCCTTTTCCCACCCTACGATTGTCCCCTTTTCTCCAGCAATACCAGCGCTCAAGCCAAAAATATACATTCCTAAAAGCAAAACAACACTAATTACTGCGTCCTTACTATAGCCCTTCATGGCAACCTCCCTCCCTGCCGCCACATATCATCTGTGAGTGGGATGGTATCGGTAGTTCCTGCCTCGATTCAATTTCACTGAACTCTTGTCTAGCCAACAAAACCGGCAAGCTAGTAGTTTATCATTTTTTGAGCCGCAGGTCAGTAGTGGATCATCAGGAGTGTCCCGGTTTTTTCAGAACCAACTGTGCCTAAGCATGGTCAAGGGGGCGGCTTGAGTGGCTGAAAATTCCAAATCACAAATCTCAAATAACAAACAAATAACAATGACCAAAATTCAAAACCTGTTTTGGTTATTGAGTATTGGAATTTGAGATTTGTTTGTAATTTGGTGCTTGGATTTTGGGATTTCAAAAACTCTGGTACTCCATAGCACCTGACACTTTAATGAGAAAGTAAGGAGAAGATAATCAAGAGGTAGCTCAAATAAGGTCGGTTAGGACAGAGTAGTGATTCAACCCGCAGGTTCAAGTTGTTTCAATTCAAGCTCAAGGGTATCCAGATAGTCGCAAGCCTCTTTGCCTACTTCGTAGTTGTCAAGTTTTCGAGCAATGATCCTGCGGTCCTCTTGGGAGATCTGCACAAAACGAACACCCATCCCCCGGGGTGTAATCGTATCGTCTGGACCGTGAATATTAGACCAGACAACTTCAGCTTTGACATTGAGAGATTTCTCTGGAACATCCACCACCATATCAAATACTTCATTCAGATTGAGCGGCTTTCGACAGCGGATAAAGGCTCCCTGAGGGCTGATATCTCTTGTTTCTCCGTGCAGTATCCCGCCCCCAACCTGTGCGGAAACCGGCCACTTGAGTTCTGGCCTTGCACATATGCTATTTTGTCGTTTAAACATTGTCTGCCTCCCCCTGCGAGATTGCTGTCACCTTGATATGCGCAGGTTTTAAACAATCCCACCAAGGAAAATTGCAGGATTTGTGCCATAGGGGCTTCAGGGACGGAATCAGGAGAAAATCTACAGGAGTAGACAAACAATAATTATTATGAGATATCAATATTTTACAGGCATCTCAAGGTCACATCTGCCAGCCCTGAGAGTCCATGAAACAC
>JASFGC010000082.1:0-11602 GCA_050123975.1 Syntrophobacterales bacterium
GATCACTTGAATCCACCTCTGCTCGTTCCACCTGTTCTCTGCCATCTATGATGCCTTCCAGAAAACGGATGGAATCATCCAAAAACTCTGCAGAGTCGAATAAGCGATCGGCCAGCCCCTTCTCGAAGGCCTGGAAACCCTTGATCATGCGATTCTGGTTCAAGGGATTGAAAATGATGAGCTCCAGTGCCCTCTCCGGGCCAATGAGAAGGGGTGCCAAGGTTGAGCCGCCCCAACCTGGGACGATTCCCAGGAAGCATTCGGGAAAAGCGATAGCAGTTACACTTTTAGAGACAGTGCGATAGTCACAATACAAGGCTATCTCCAGGCCGCCTCCAAGGGCTGCCCCATTCATAGCCGCCACTGTAGGGTAGGGTAGGTCCATTATGCGCTTGAAGGTTGCATGGCCAAATTGACCGATGGCTTTTCCCTGCTCAAAGGTGTTGATAAATGGAACCTGGGTGAGATCGGCACCCGCAGCAAAGATGTAGTGTTTTCCGGTAAGCAAGAAACCCTTGACGTCCGGCTCCTTTTGAATTGTGTCCAGGGCCCGATTCAAGGAGGTGAGCGCCGCTTCGTCGAAGGTGGTGGGTTTTTTGTAATCTTCACCATTGTCCATAGTCACCAGAGCGATCTTGCCCACTCTCGAGTTATAGAAATTGGTGTAGAACTGAGTGACGATTTTGGCCATTATTTTTCTCCTCTACGGGTTAAGCCGGTTAGGCCGGTTAAGTCGGTTATGCCGGTTGAGCCAACCAAACTGGCTAAACTGACTAAACCAATTATTTCTTTTTCTTTTTTGGTGCAGCTTTTTTCTTTGGTGCTTGCTCACCGTTGCCTTGCAGATTCTCCCATATTACTGAACCTCCCTGGCCAAGGCCGACGCACATGGTTGCCAGACCGTACTTTGCCGTGGGGTTTTCAGCAAACTCGTGCATCAGGTGGATCATCAAGCGGGGGCCTGATGACGCCAGGGGGTGGCCGAAGGCAATGGCTCCTCCCCACGGGTTGAGGCGAGGCTCGTCGGGAACTGTGAGGTCGAATTCTTTCATGAAGGCAATGCACTGCACAGCGAAGGCCTCGTTGATTTCAATCAAATCGATATCTTTCATGCTGAGCCCCGAGATTTTAAAGACCTTGTGGGTGGCAGGGATGGGACCCAAACCCATGACCTCTGGTCTGACTCCGGCGTAGGTGTATGCCACCATACGCATCTTGGCCTGAATTCCGAGCTCCTTGGCTTTGTCTGCCGCCATGAGCAAAACACCACAAGCGCCATCATTCAGTCCTGAGGCATTGCCAGCGGTTACATTTCCCAGGTGACGGAAGGGTGTCTTCAGGTCTTTCAATCCCTCCATGGTGGTATCAGGACGTGGTTGCTGGTCACGATCGGCAACCACCCAGCCCTCGGGCGTATACACAGTCATTGGCACAATCATTTCGTCAATCTTACCCTCGGCATAGGCCGCGGCTGTTTTCTTCTGTGAGAGCATGGCGTATTCGTCCGCCATCTCCTTGGATATCTCCGGAAACATGTCATGGAGATTTTCAGCAGTTTTTCCCATAACCAGTGCGTCTTCGGAAACCAACCGATCCACCAAAAACCGAGGGTTGGGATCAGCGGTGGCGGCCATCGGATGATGACCCATATGTTCCACCCCACCTGCGATGGCAATATCGAAAGCGCCCAGGGCAATTTCCGAGGCGGCGGTTGTAACCGCAGTCATTCCCCCGGCACACATGCGATCCACCGAGGCACCAGCGCACTTTTCAGAGAGTCCTGCCAGGATGGCCGAGGTCCGCCCAAGGGTGAGCCCCTGATCTTTTTCCTGGGTGGTGGCACCCCAGAAATTCTCTTCCACCATATCGGGGCCGACCTGGGGGTTGCGACGCAAGAGCTCACGGATGACCTTCACCACCATGTCATCTGCCCGGGTATGCCAGAAAAATCCCTGTTCTCCAGCTCTGCCGAACGCTGTGCGAATGCTGTCCACCAGGACTACTTCTCGTGATTTCATATTTGGCTCCTTAATTAGTGAACAAAGGCAAGTATCACACCACGAAGGTCACGAAGGTCACGAAGTATTCTTGGAGTATATACTAATCTTCGTGCACTTCGTGCTCTTTGTGGTTAATACAACTTCGTTGTTATTTTTCAGGTCAGAGCGAATGAATCCTCTGGGATTTCGACTGCAGCCCGCTGCCCGCTCATGATTGCCTTGGCCTTGCCTTTGGCCAGAGAGAGTACGTTGGTAATAAAAAATTCGGCAGAGGCTACTTTTCCCCGATAGAAGGCGGCGCTTCTATTAGAGGCCAGTACCTCACGCTGAGACTGAGCATCCTTGGCTCCGGCATCAAGATAAATTTCTTGGAGACGGCGCTGGGCGATCAACGCCTGCCACAACAACATGAAACCAACGGCAATATCCCCGAAGAATTCCAGGTATGGGGTGGCGTACAGAAGCGTCTCAGTGTAGTCTTCAGTCATGCCTTTCAGACCGAAGTACTTTGTTACCTCAATCAGCTGTTGACGGGCAGCTTCAAAAATGGCTACCAGTTCACGCAGTTCGAAATTCTTACGAGCCCATCCGAGGAACTCTTCAGTTTCTGCAATAAGTCGTTTGAAAAGCTGTCCCCTTTTGATAGCCAGTTTGCGACCCACCAAGTCCAAGGCCTGAATGCCATTTGTACCCTCGTAGATGGAGGCGATCTTACAGTCTCGCAAGAACTGCTCCACCGGGTGTTCCTGGCAGTAGCCGTAGCCTGCTAGGACCTGGATGGCGGTTTCACAGACCCGAAAGCCCATGTCGCTGCCGTAGGCTTTGCAAACCGGGATGAGAATGTCAATGAAGTCTTGGTATTTCTCCCTCTCTTCATCATTTTCGGCAGAACGTACCATGTCGTCGCAAAAGCCGACGTAATAGAGAAGAGCGCGTAACCCTTCGCTCACTGACTTCATGAACATCAGCATCCTTCGTACATCGGGATGATTGATGATTGCCACTCGTGGTGCGGTGGGATCTTTTATCCGGCTTACATCTGACCCCTGGGTCCGTTCCTTGGCGTACTGCAGGGCATAGAGATAGGCGGCGCTGGCATGACTTTGACCTTGCATGCCCACAAAAAGCCTTGACTCATTCATCATCTGAAACATGATTCGCATTCCCTGGTTTGCTTCACCCAGGAGATAACCGATGCAGTTATTGTTCTCCCCGAAGTTCAGAGTGCTGGTGGCGGAGCCGTGAATTCCGAGCTTGTGCTCGATGCCGGGGCAAACCACGTCGTTATCCACCAATTCACCGTTTTCCGGACGAAGCTTGGGAATAATAAAGAGAGAGATGCCCTTGGTGCCTTGTGGCGCCCCTTCAATACGAGCCAGCACCATGTGTACAATGTTCTCTGTGAGATCATGCTCACCGCAAGAGATAAAAATCTTGGTGCCGGTGATGGAGTAAGTGCCATCATCATTCAGGACCGCCTTGGTGCGTAGAGCGCCAACATCGCTTCCCGCCTGAGGCTCAGTAAGGCACATGGTTCCACTCCACTCTCCAGTGTAGAGTTTGTCCATAAAGGTACGCTGCTGCTCCTCGGTTCCGTAAACCTCAACGAGTCTGGCAGCTCCATGGGTGAGTCCGGGGTACAAGAAAAGGGACAAATTTGCTGCTCCGAAGGCTTCGATGGCCGCAAGCCCCATGACTACTGGGAATCCCTGCCCTCCGACTTCCAAGTCCTCCGCCATGGCGAGCCAACCGCCTTGTCGATACATTTCATACGGTCGGTGATAGGATTCGGGAACTCTCACCTTGCCGTCCTCCCAGACACATCCTTGTTTATCACCTTCACGGTTGGCCGGAGCCATCTCGTTCTCCGCCAGCTTCCAGGCCTGCTCGAGAACCAGGTCATACATTTCTTTAGAATATTCGGCATATTTGGCGGTGTTGCTGAGCTGCTCTATCTCTAGTTGCTCATACAGGACGAATTTGACATCTCTTTCATCCACCAATAAATTTGCCATTGTTATCTCCTTCAAAAGCGATCAGTCATCAGCTTGCAGCCTTCAGGAAAAAGGGATGCTGTGAACAATCTCCTCATAGTCATGCAAGTTTCCTACCTTTTGGCTGATGGTTGAGGGCAAAAGAGCGCTACTCATTGAATCCTCGGATAAACAAGTCAGCCAAAGGATCTGCCATCTGAGTAAGGTCGTAGTTCCTGCCGGCCAGCAACCATGAGGTGACCGTTTCATCCATTGCTCCGAAAAATGCTCTTTTGATCGCACTCACATAAAGATCCTTGCGAAACAACCCCTGCTGTTGCCCTTCCTCGATGATTTCACCAATGAGGTCAAAATAGCCCTTGAGATCCGCTTTCGGGTAAGCCCTCATGAAATGGCGGCTCTGGCGGAGCTCCAGTTGGAATACTGCTGCCAGATCCGGACGATTCTGCATTTCGAACAGGTGTAGCTGAACCAGTTTCCTCAGTTTGATTTCGGCGCTCTCCTCCTGAGCCAACTGGCGGTGAAACTCATCAATAAACCTTTGAACCTTCTCCTCGAAGATACTGATCAGAAGATCATCTTTGCTTTTGAAATAAAGGTAAATGGTACCGGCTGCCACTCCAGCCTCTCGAGCGACAGCAGCCATGGTTGCCTGGTGATAACCATTTTGGGCAAAGGCAGTTATGGCAGCATTCATAATCCGGTTGCGTTTGTCATCGCCTTTTCGTACCCGAGCCATCTTTCATTACCTCTGCCAAACTGCTCCTCTAGGGACAAGGAGCGTCCCAACTGTTTGCTGAATGAATGTTCATTCATTATCTATGGTACATGAAAGAGGGCATAAATGTCAATTTTTTTCTATCTTTTTTAAAAAATATTATTTTATCAATTATTTATAGTTTTCTCCTTATCCTGTACGCATTGAATCGCAGGGAATATTACGGTCTATTTTAAATGAATGATTATTCATTTATGAGCATGTCCACGAGTGAACCTGGATACGCTGCATCTGGCGAGGCCGTTGAACATATGAACATCCTTGCTCATCCAGAAAAAAGGTTCTACAATTCGGATATTTCGCACAGTGCGAAGCGCATAGTGCCAAGCGTGAAGAACATGCTTAGCTGTCGGCTGCCATCTGCCTGCTGCTAGCGAATGAGGGGGTAAGAATGATGAGTGATAACTTCGAGCATCTTGGCAGTGGTGAGACCCGGTACGAATATCAAGTAAACCCTGAGCTCTTGGAGACTTTTTTTAATCCATATCCAGATCGAAAATACAAAGTGACTTTTACCACCCAGGAAGTAACGAGTCTCTGCCCCATCACTGGTCAGCCCGACTTCTACCGTATAACCATCACCTATATACCCGATCGGCACTGCTTGGAGTCCAAATCACTGAAGCTGTACCTCTTCAGCTTTCGGCAGAGTGGGATGTTTGCTGAGACCATGGCCAACCGTATTCTGGACGATCTGGTCAAGGTATGCGGTCCCCGTTGGCTGCAGGTGGAAAGTGTAATGAATCCCAGGGGTGGCATTGGCCTAACTGTTGTGGTGGAGCATGGCGTTGATGATCTCGTCTGATCTGCAACGAGCTGAACGTTATTTGGTATTGCTGGCATGCGTTTATTCTGGCAGCTTGGTGCTGGCTGCAGTTATGGCGAGCAAGATTATCACCGTGGGACCTTTGGTTGTTCCTGCCGGTGTACTCGCCTATTGCTTTACCTTTCTTATCACTGACGTTATCAGTGAAATCTGGGGAAAAGACCGAGCTCACACTGTGGTTATAGGGGGATTTATCACCCTCGTTCTTGTCTTTGTGCTCACCGGTCTGAGTATTATCTGGCCGCCAGCGCCTTTTTGGCCGCACCAGCAGGCCTACGCAACTATCCTCGGAAGCAGTGCCCGGATCATGATAGCCAGCCTCGCCGCCTATCTTTTCAGTCAGTATCATGATGTTTGGGCCTTTCATTTCTGGAGGCGGGTCACGAACGCGAGATTTCTGTGGCTGCGCAACAATGCCTCAACCATAATCTCGCAATTGCTTGATAGTGTAGTGTTCATTACCATAGCCTTCTACGGTAACATGCCACTGCTGCCGCTTATCTTAGGACAATGGGTGGTGAAGGTATTAATCGCAGTGCTCGACACCCCTCTGGTTTACCTGCTCGTCTACCTGCTGAGAAAAAAGTTGCCATCGGCGAAGGTTAGCCCGGGTGTTTCATGAATGACTTGCTGCGACCAAGAAACTGGGAACCCGCTTGCGGGACTGAGCGGAGCGCAGCGAGCGCGAATTATATGGCCGCCCTTCCTGGCGTCCTCGGGTGTCGGACCCTGCGAGGTACCGTTCAGGTACGGAAACCAACACCCTGCGGTTGCCAGGTGGCACGCCCATCTTCAAGGTCTCGCAACAGCAATTGAAGCTCCCTGCAGCAAACTGCAGGGAATCTTCGAAATGTAAGGTAGCTAAACCATTTTATTGAAGTTCGCTCGCTAACCCCGCAGCGAGCTGCGTGGAATGCGCTCGCTAAAGCATTTTCATGAAACATCCGGGCTAAAGGCAAGTTTTGAGACGTGAGTGGCGGAAACCATTTAAAATACCCGGGCTAAACTTCGGTCCCTACAAGACGAGTTAGGAGCCCAGTATTTGCCCACAAGATTTTTTTTCTTGCGCTCAGTAGATCGGCTAGCTAGGCTAGGAGAAAGGCACATCAAATACATTTCAGTTTTGGAGGTTAAGCTTGTATGAAAATCCTCATTAGTGACAACCTCGCTCAGAAAGGGATTGATCTGCTCAGCAGTGTTTCTGAGTTTGAGGTGAAATTTGCACCTGGGCTTTCTCCCGAAGAGCTTAAAAGTGCCGTAAGTGATGCTGAGGCGCTTATCATTAGAAGTGGTACCAAAGTGACCGCAGATGTTATTGCTTCTGCCTCACGGCTCAGAGTGATAGGCCGGGCCGGGATAGGATTGGACAATGTGGATATACCTGAGGCGAGCAAGCGGGGTATTGTGGTAATGAACACCCCGGATGGGAATGTGATAACCACGGCCGAACATACCCTGGCCATGCTCATGGCGTTGTCCAGGAATATTCATCAGGCTACCACTTCCATGAAGGCGGGACAATGGGAGAAGAAAAGATTCTTGGGGCAGGAAGTCTACCATAAGACCTTGGGTATCATCGGCGTCGGTCGTATTGGTCGGATTGTAGCCGAACGTGCCCTTGGCTTACGGATGCATGTAATCGCCTACGATCCCCACCTTGAACCTGAAACCATTCAGAAGCTGGGGGTTGTACCGGTTGATTTAGACGAACTGTACCAACGTTCAGACTACATCAGTATACACACTCCGCTTACCAGAGATACCAAGGGACTCCTCAACCGTGAGGCCTTTGCCAAGATGAAACAAGGGGTAATGGTCATCAACTGTGCCCGCGGTGGCATTGTAGACGAGCAGGATCTGTATGAGGCAATCACCAGCGGTAAAGTCGCCGGTGCAGCCCTGGATGTATTTGAACAAGAGCCGCCTGGCGACCATCCCCTGCTCCAGCTAGGGCAAGTTATCTGTACTCCTCATCTCGGGGCCTCCACTGGTGAGGCCCAGGAAAATGTGGCCGTGGCCATTGCCGAGCAGATAAAGGAGTTTTTCCTCGCCGGGGGTATCCGGAACGCCGTCAATACACCGCAGATAAGCTGCGAACTGATGAGCGAAATATGCCATTATCTCGAGCTCGCAGAGAGATTGGGGTCTTTTTTGGGACAGATAACTCAAGGTGCCATGAAGGAGGTGACCATTGAGTACAGGGGCGGCGTGGCTCATTTGGATACAGAGCCCATTACGCTGGCGGCGTTAAAGGGACTCTTGGAGCCCATTCTTCAGCATGAGGTCAATTATGTAAACGCTCCTATTCTGGCAAAGGAAAGGGGAATTGTGGTGAGGGATTCGAGGAGTGAAGAGGCTCAGGATTACCTGAACCTCATAACGATTCAAGTCAGAAGTACGGCAGAGGACACGCTGGCTTCGGGAACCCTGTTCGGGAAGAAAGAACCCAGGCTTGTTCGCTTTAATGAAACCTCACTGGAAGCGGATATTAAGGGCAACTTGGTGCTGATTTACAATGAGGATGTGCCCGGAACCTTTGGCAGCATTGGAACTTGTTTTGGCAAGCACAATATCAATATCTCCATGTGGAAAGCCGGGCAGATTGTTGAAACGGGCGAAAACGTACTGCTCCTCAGGGTGGATCACCCGGTGGGAGAGGACACCATGGAAGATCTCATGGATCTTCCCAATGTCAATTCTGTACAACTGTTGCACATCTCATAGCAGAGCCCAGTTAATCCAATTACTTCACACGTTAACGGGAGGTATTTCTCACCTCTTTCATGCCCACCAGAAGGTGGTCTACTGCCTTTTCATTGCACTACCTGGAGTCAATCAACGGTAAACGGGAGGAGTTGAAATGAAGACATTGTTGAGAGCCGGATTGTTTTTGGCACCCCTGGTTTTGGTTGGCATGATTCCCATCATGGGTATTACAGCCGAAGAGAGTGATGCCAAAGGTCTTTTTGAGAAGCGTTGTTCCCTGTGTCATCCTACCAGCAGGCCCTTGAGCACAAAAAAAAGCAGTGCGGATTGGGAAAAGACAGTATTGAGGATGAAAGGCTATGCAGGTGATCGGATCAGCGACAAAGATGCGAAGATCATCACTGAGTATTTGGCTGAGATCAGGGGGAAATAAGGACTCAGGAATTCAGGGATTTAGGAATTGGGGAATTGTAGGATGGCATGGAGAAAGCCGGGCTTACTCCGCCCGAAACTGCTTTCGTGCACACATCATATGAAGCTCTAGGAACAGGAGAAACGATGCAGTACAAGGACATCCAGGTCCAGGTAGATGGTCATATTGCCACGCTACTGTTGGACCGACCGGAGAAAAGAAATGCTCTGTCACTCAATACCCTGGAAGAGATGATCCATGCTCTTGAGGATTTTGCGGCTCATCCAGAGGTGAGGGTAGTGGTCCTTCGGGGTGCTGGTCCTATGTTTTCAGCCGGTCACGATTTGCAGGAACTGGCTGGTGGCGACCTGCAAAGGTATCGAAAAATCTTTGCAACCTGCATGAAGATGATGCTCTTGCTCTCTGAAATTCTTCAACCAGTAATCGCGGTGGTACACGGCATTGCCACAGCCGCTGGTTGTCAGTTGGTGGCAGCATGTGACCTGGCGATTGCTACTGAGGATGCGCGTTTCGCAACCCCCGGAGTCAAGATCGGCTTTTTCTGTACCACGCCGATGGTGCCTTTGAGTCGAGTGGTGGGCCGCAAGAAAGCCCTGGAGATGCTGTTTACCGGTGAATTTATCTCAGCGCAGGAAGCCTTGCAGTTTGGCTTGGTAAACAGAGTAGTTCCTGCGGCAAAACTGGAGGATGCCGTAAGAAATCTGGTTCATTACATCTGCCAGTCTAGCAGGACCGTGCTTGGTGTGGGTAAGGAGGCTTTTTACCAGCAAATTGAGATGTCGGAACGTCTGGCTTACGCTTAC
Source organism: Syntrophobacterales bacterium (assembly GCA_050123975.1). Lineage (GTDB taxonomy): Bacteria > Desulfobacterota > Syntrophobacteria > BM002 > BM002 > BM002. The sequence continues at coordinate 9,541 of JASFGC010000082.1, forward strand.
GCCAGTGAGGTTATATCGGCCAATGGGGTAATGCCGGTGGCGCGGGAAGGTATGGCCGCATTTCTGGAAAAACGAGATCCGATTTGGCCGGACTAAGCGCATAGCGCAGAGCGCCAAGCGCAGAGCGTTAGGGTCATTAGGGTAAAGTGAGAACGCTATGCGCTATGCTCTTTGCGCTATGCGAATCATGAAAGGAGGAACAGATGTATTTACCTCAGCCCTTCAAAAAGTTTGAGAGTCAGTATCCTGAAGTTGCTAAACTCTATGAGGAACTGGGGGTCAAGTGCCAGTCTGCCGGGCCCTTGGATGCGAAAACCCGCTATCTTGTTAACCTGGGGATTGCCGTTGGCGCGGTCTCACCAGGAGCAGTAAAATCACATGCCCGCAAAGCCCTGGAGCAAGGTGCTACCAGCGAAGAACTCCACCATGCACTTCTCCTTGCCCTCACCACGGTGGGATTTCCGGCAATGATTGCCGCTATTGGCTGGGTGGACGAGGTAATAAAAGCCGAAGGCAAGTAGGGAAACGGTCGTGTTCAACTCAGAGCAAATCCGGGTAGTTTCCCAGGCGGTGGAAATTGCTGAAGACGTGACTGCCAATTATTTCAAAATTTCTACCGCTCAGTGGAAGCATGTTCGCTACGATATCCAGACTTTGGCTGAGCTCAGACCTGATGAGATCACAGATTCCGCTTTTGCGCAGATCACCCGCTACAGTCGCAAGCCTGACCACGGTTTGGGCGGTGGCCGTCGTTATGATTATTTTAAGATCTGCCTCCAGGACCACAACATAATGGCTGCGGTGGAGCGGGATGAACCATTGCAGCTGTTCCCCCTTGCAGTCTATGTGGTTACTCACGAACTGGTGCATGTGGTCCGCTTCTGCAAGTTCCTGCAACGGTTTGACGCAGAGCCTTTGGAACGCCAGCAAGAGGAGTTGCGGGTGCATGATATCACCCATAAAGCACTCGGCACCCCCAAAATTCCTCACCTGGATTATGTATTGAAAGCCTATCGCGACTACCAGTTCATGGAGCAACTGAGGGATCACGTGGAAACGGTTTAGTCGGCTCATGTGGTTGAGCCATGAATCCACTGAGCCGCTCGGGAGATTGCTTATTCAACATTGAAAACCTGGTCCGTGGGGCCAGTCAGATCGCATAGAGCATAGCGCATAGCGCATAGCGAAAAAAGAGTGAACGGTAAATGGTAAACGGTGAACAGTTGCGGAGCCAGCGCATAATCGGTTTACTGTTCACCGTTTCCTGCCCACCTCACGCTCTGCGCTCTGCGCTTGGCGCTTTGCGTCATTTGGCATATGGGGAGAATACGTTTTCTTTTATTGTTTTTCCTTGTGCCCTGTACCTTGAGCCTTGAGCCGTTCCCTTTGGGGCCGTTCAAATCCGGGTCCTTTGAGTCCGGATTCTTTGTTCCATCGTGACCAATGGCGAGTTGTAGGAATTTCCCTTGACAACAGGGCTGTGGTGATTATATATGGACAGGTCGTGAAATAAGATACATATCCGGCTCGATTCAATTTGTTGGAGGTGAAAGGCCGTGCCTATCTACGAGTACGAATGCGGTAGATGCCGTCAGATAACTGAAGCCTTGCAGAAATTCTCAGATCCACCTCTGGAGGACTGTCCCCATTGCAGCGGCAGGCTCAAGAGGCTGATGTCCATAAATAGTTTTCACCTCAAAGGCAGTGGCTGGTATGTAACCGACTATGCTGGTAAGAAAGCTGGCGATCAACCGAGCAAGAGCTCGAGCGAAGGAAGCGGTAACAACAAGGAGAAGGCGAGCAAGCCGGAAAAGAGTGACTCCAGCAGCAAGAGTACCTCGGAATCCTGATAGTTTTCCATCCCTGCTGTGGCTATCTTTGAAGCTGGGGTCTGAAGTAAAATAACTTTCCAAACTCTCTCTAAGATGCAACAAATAAAGGTGGGGTCACCCCCCGCCTTTTGTATTTCATCCCTTAATCCCCCAATCCTTTAAACGATTAGTTACTTCACTCCGTATTATGCCGACCTAATTGAAAATTCACCACAGAGGCACAGAGGACA
>JASFGC010000083.1:0-11518 GCA_050123975.1 Syntrophobacterales bacterium
ATATCATCGATGACGTGCGGTTCTTCAGCTCTCGATCGTATTGCCAAGCACCAGTACCGTTCATAAGGCCAGACCGACCCTGCCACCTGTGAGCTTAACAACTGATCCTATCCACACTTGTACCAGACATTCAGGAACCGTTGAATACCTGGAGACTGACCCACATATCGGAGAGAGGAAAGAATGAAACTCAGGATAATTTTAGTCGTTTTGTCTTTGCTGGCTTTCCTGTCTGCCTCGATCGGAGGATTTCTCTACTACTCATCTTTGAAGGAAGCGGCCTTCAAAGAAGCTGAGAGACAATCTGCTCTTGAGGCGGAAAGAATTAAGAATGGTCTCTCCTCATTTCTTACTGAAAATCTAAAATCGGTAAAAGCTCTGGCTGGACTGGAGGAACTAGAACAGGCCCTGGCAAACAAAGATAGCACCTCCTTGGCGAGAGCAAATTCAATACTTGACCATTTTAACTTTACCTTAGGCGCCGACGTTTGTTACCTCATGGACCATAATGGCAATACCGTAGCCTCCAGCAATCGCAACGCCCCCGACAGCTTTGTGGGGGAGAATTTCGGTTTTCGTCCTTACTGGCGTCAGGCTGCCAAAGGTAATCCTGCCACCTACATGGCCTTGGGGATAACTTCGAAAAAAAGAGGAGTCTATTACAGTTATCCAGTTTATGGAGAAGGTGGCAACACCCCAAGAGGAGTTGCTGTAATTAAGGCCTCGATTGAACCTATAGAGGAGGAATTCAGCCAGACCTATGAAGGTATCGTGCTGCTCACAGATCCCCATGGCATTATCTTCATATCCAACCGGGAAGATTGGCTTTTCCATTCACTATGGGAACTTTCTCCTGACGAGCTGGCAGACGTTGTCAATTCACTCCAATTTGGTATAGGGCCATGGAAATGGATCGGCCTGCAAATCAAACAAGACAAATATGTTGTTGATGAAGCGAAAAATAGATATTTGATGTACCGCAAGAAGGTTGAGAAATATCCTGGCTGGAATTTGGTTTATCTACGCAATCTCAATGCAATTTCCAGGAGACTTTCTGATCCTTTTCTTAGGATTGCGGGAGTTATTATTCTGTCATTGTGTGGACTTATCGGAGTGTCAGTTTTTTCTCTCTACAAAAAGGCAAGCTATGACATCATCAAACGCAGAGAAGCTGAGGAGGAACTAAAGCAAGCCAAAGAGGAACTCAGCAACTATTCCAAAGATCTCGAGCGCCAAGTAAGCGAGAGGACAAGAGAGATCAGCGGCATTCTCAGGTATACCCCTGCCGTGGTTTATATCAAAGACAATGAGGGGAAATATCTAATGGTAAACTCACGCTATGAGGAGTTGTTTGGCGTTCGAAGTGAGGGCATTCGGGGCCAAACCGCTCATGACATTTTTTCCAAAGAGCTTGCCGACCAGTTTCAAGCTGACGATCTTCAGGTCTTCAATGAAAGACAAGCCAGTCAGGTAGAGGAGCAAATTCCCTTTAAAGATGGCGTTCGCACCTATCTTTCGGTGAAATTTCCCCTCTACGATGAACAGGACTCTGTCTACGGCGTATGCGGAATTGCCACTGATATTACAGAACTCAAGAAAGTCCAAGACCAACTGAGGCGCCTTTCGGGCAGCATCATTGACGGTCAGGAAAAAGAGCGGGCAGCAATTGCCCGGGAGCTGCATGACGAACTGGGGCAAGTGCTCACAGCCCTGCGGATGGACTGTGTGTGGATCCGAGATCGTCTGAAGCAGACAGATGCCAGGGCCTCAGAGCGTACCTTTGCCATGTGCGAGATGATCGATCAGACCATTGATGATGTCAGAAGCATATCCGTGCGCTTGCGCCCGGGCGTGCTCGACGATTTAGGCCTCAGAGATGCATTGGAGTGGTACACTACTGATTTTGAAAAGCGCACCGGGATTGCATGTACATTCAACCACTTCGATGTGCCTGAGGTAAATAATATGGTGGCTACAGCAGCCTATCGCATTACCCAGGAAGCCCTGACCAACGTGGCACGTCACTCCAATGCCACCCATGTGGATGTCACCCTGAAAGCGGAGGAGGAAAGGTTGACCTTGAAGGTTGTAGACAATGGTCTTGGCTTCAGTCCCGAGGGTTTAAAAGAAGCTGAGTGCTTGGGTATGGCCGGTATGCGCGAGCGCGCCACTCTGGCTGGGGGTAGCTTGGAAATTCAATCCCAACCAGGGGCTGGCGCTGCGGTTTTTTTCACACTACCCATTGACCGGGGGGCGGTCCATTGATCAAGGTGCTTTTGGCTGATGATCATGCCATTTTTCGAGCCGGTCTTCGCCGCCTTGTGGAAGAGGCTGGTGACATGGTTGTGGTTGCAGAGGCGGCTGATGGCAGCGAGGCCATTCAGCAGGTCCACGATTCCATGCCCGATGTTGCGGTCATCGACATTTCCATGCCCGGCCTTGATGGGTTGGAAGTTACCAGCCAGCTGAGCTCCTCCCACCCGAAGCTGCCCATTCTCATTTTGACCATGCACGAGGAAGAGCAATATGTGGTTCGGACCATTTCTGCCGGAGCCAAGGGCTACATTACCAAGCGCTCGGTGCCGGAGCAACTGGTGAAGGCCATCCGCAAGGTTCATGCTGGAGGCCGTTATCTCACCGAGGAGGCAGCCGAGTTGTTGGCAATGCGCATGGCCAGTGGCGTACAGGGCCGCTCGCAATTGGATGCTCTGTCCAATAGAGAGATCCAGGTTCTCAGATGTTTAGCATTAGGCCAGACCACACGGGAGATTGCCGAGTCCTACCACATCAGCATAAAGACCGTGGACACCTACCGATCTCGGTTACTGCGGAAACTCAACCTGCGAAACAATGCAGAGCTGACTCGCTTTGCCATCCAGAACCGGCTCGTTGAACCTTGAATTATCCGGGCTCGACATTCCTGCCTGTAAGAAAATCTCCGACAGAAAGATCAGAGATTGTCCGATTTTCAGCCCTTTTTTTGCCTGGTACATTTAACTAAAACACACCCGTGTTTTTGTTCCAAGCCGCGAAGTGACGATTATCGACTCTGCTCGAGAATGACGTGCAGGTGAGCTGTAAAAGGTCTGAGGTGAGACCGTTCCAATGGCTCTTGGGGCAGAAGGATGAACTACGTCTGTATTGCATGCGGGGCAACCTGGCGCCTTGGTGAATCCACCGATGAACCATCAGGAGGATTATGCGACCGGTGCATAACAGAATACGTGAGGAAAAAGCAAAGAAGCCAGGGATTCCACGACTGCTTCCGAAGGGATACTGAAAACTGTTCAGAGCAAGAGTGCACTTACTGGGAGCCTTGCAGGCGAGACTTATTGAAGTCTGACGACGATAATGAGTTCTAAATAAAAAATCTTGGCCAGCGGTTCGGATATCCTTAACGGAGAAGTCGTTTGATTAAGGTTCTCTTAGCGGATGATCATGCCATTTTTCGAGCCGGTCTTCGCCGTCTTGTGGAAGAAGCCGGTGACATGGTGGTGGTTGCAGAAGCAGCAGACGGCCATGAAGCCATACAGCGGGTCCACGATGCCATGCCCGATGTTGCGGTCGTCGACATTTCCATGCCCGGGCTTGATGGTTTAGAAGTTATCAGCCAACTGAGCTCCTTCCATCCGCAGCTGCCCATCCTGGTTCTGACCATGCACGAGGAAGAGCAATATGTGGTTCGGACCATTTCTGCAGGAGCCAAGGGCTACATCACCAAGAGATCGGTACCCGAGCAGCTGGTGCAGGCCATCCGCAAGGTTCACGCCGGGGGCCGTTATCTCACCGAGGAAGCAGCCGAGTTGTTGGCATTGCGCATGGCCAGTGGAGCGCGGGACCGCTCACCAATAGAGACTCTATCAAATAGAGAGATCCAGATTCTCAGATGCTTAGCGCTCGGTCAGACCACCCGGGAGATTGCCGAAGTCTACCACATCAGCATTAAGACCGTGGATACTTACCGATCTCGGTTGCTCCAGAAACTAAACCTGCGAAACAATGCGGAGCTGACTCGCTTCGCCATTCAGAACGACCTGGTTGCACCTTGACTACAGGCTGAGGCAGTGCCCTCTGTAAGAAAATTTCTGACAACAAAATCAGAAAAACTCCAATTGGCAGAGCTTTCCCGGCCTGGTAGGAACTATTCAAGCATTGACCTTTATTGCTCTCAAAAGGCAAAGAGAATTTTGCTGTGAGCTGTCTACAGCTAGGCTCGTCTAATGCTCTCTTCAACTGGAATATCTGCCCTTACGATTCACAATAACAAAACTGATCCATAGGGGGGATCGTCATGCATGAAGAAAAACTCGGAGTTACCAGGACGACTGCTCAGAAGGTAGGTCTGGTTTTGGGCCCTGTTTTATTTTTCTTGGTGTTGCTGGCCGATCTGGAGCCTGGAAAACCAATAGTCACGCGTATGGCTGCAGTGGCTGTTCTTATGGCGGTGTGGTGGATAACGGACGCCATTCCCCTCTCTGCCACTGCATTGCTACCCATGGTCCTTTATCCTCTGCTCGGCATTTTGAAAGGTAAGGCCACTGCACCCATTTATATCAACAGCACGATCTTTCTCTTTCTGGGTGGTTTCATGATAGCCCTTACCATGGAAAAGTGGAATCTGCACAAGCGAATTGCCCTCTGGATCATCCGCCTTATCGGGGGCGGGCCTTCCATGATCGTCCTTGGCTTCATGGTGGCTGCGGCCTTTTTGTCCATGTGGATCTCCAATACGGCCACAGCGATCATGATGGTTCCCATAGGTTTGGCGATTATATTGCAGATGGAGGAAGAATTCGGCAAGGACGAAACCCATAAGTTCACTGTCTGTTTGATGCTCGGCATTGCGTACGCCTGCTCCATGGGAGGGGTCGCCACCCTGGTAGGCACCCCACCGAACCTTTCATTCGCCCGGATTTTCGAAATTACCTTTCCCAAGGCGACGCCAATTGCCTTCGGCCAATGGATGATGATGGGAATTGTTATCTCTGTAATTATGCTCGGGATTATTTGGCTCCTGCTGACAAAAGTATTCTACCGAGTTCCCAAACACCTAAAGGTAGATCGATCCATAGTGGAGAAAGAATACAAAGAGCTGGGGCCAATGAGTTTTGAGGAAAGGTCTGTGCTGGCGGTATTCTTTCTCACCGCGGTCTTGTGGGTCTTCAGGAAGAACCTCAAACTTGGAATACTGACAATACCGGGCTGGTCTCAGTTGATTCCCTATCCGAAATTGATCGACGACGGCACCGTGGCCCTAGCTATGGCGATGATTCTCTTCTTGATCCCTACTCGGAGCGAGGAAGCGGAGACAGCAACGATTATGAGCGCTGAGGTGATAAGAAATCTTCCTTGGAACATAGTAATCCTTTTCGGTGGCGGCTTTGCCCTGGCGAAAGGCTTTCAGGTTACCGGCCTTTCCACTCTCATCGGTAATAAATTCTCCGGGCTTGCCGGCGTATCCCCATTTCTGATGATACTGGTAATTTGCTTCAGTCTCACCTTTTTGACTGAATTGACCTCCAACACCGCCACCACCGAGATGATTTTGCCTATACTGGCATCGGTGGCGGTGGCCATGAAAACGAATCCACTTATGCTCATGATCCCGGCGACGCTCTCAGCCTCCTGCGCCTTTATGATGCCGGTGGCAACACCGCCCAACGCCATTGTCTTCGGCAGTGGGCGCATTAAGATAGCAGAGATGGCCAGGGTGGGAGTCTTTATCAACGTAATTGGTGTAATGGTGGTAGCTGTGCTGTTCTATTTAGTGGGGACGGTAGTATTCTCCATAGACCCCAACGTGTTTCCCGAATGGGCTACATTCATCGGCACGGGCGGACACTAGAAGTAAAACTTAGACAGCTGCCCAGGGAATAATTTTCTGGTGATCTGCCCTAGAAGAGGGAGGAGCAATGAAATGCTTAATCAAAAGGGTTTTATTTTTTGCTCTCATAGGCTGGCTGGCGCTGGCAATTGCATTTACGCCGGAAGCTGCTAGGGCGGCTCAGAGGACAGCAAAAGACGCCTCTGCAGTCATTGTCGGAGTTCCGCTGCCACTATCGGGAAATCTCAAGGAATTCGGCACCATGATGCGCAATTCCTTTGAAATGGCGAGGGAATCCATCAATAAACAGGGAGGAATCAATGGCCGTCCTCTGGAGCTTGTCTATGTTGATACTCAGGGGAAAGAAGCCTTGGGCGAGGATGTGGTTAAGAAATTGGTCATTGACTCAAAGGCCATTATGCTTGTGGGCGGATATTCCTCCAGCCCAACGTACGTCATGGCTAAGACGGCGCAGAGACTGGATGTACCCTTCCTCATCAGCACTGCCTCGGCTGACAAAATCACTCAGAAGGGATGGAAGAATATCTTCAGGCTCAACCCCCCCATCAGTGAATACACTAAGGGCTTGGAAGATTTTTGGAGCAAGAATTTCAAGCCGAAATCCATGGCCATTCTTTACGAAAACAGCATGTTCGGGACCAATGGTGCCATGAGAATGATGAGCTTTTGCACTGAAAATGCCATCGAGGTTCGTGCCCTCATTGGCTATGATAGAGAAAGGGCAAGCCGGACGCACTTTCTACCCATGCTTGCTCCCCTAACGGAAGAGACTCCGGATGTAATCTATATGATCTCGTATCTTGAAGATGCTGTTGCTTTAGTAAAAACTATCCGGGAATTAAAGATCAGCTCATTACTGTGTGGCGGTGCAGCTGGTTTTGCCCTGGAAGAATTTGCCAACAGAGCTGGAGATTCAGCCAACTACTTGTTGACTGCTACTCTGTGGTCCGAGCATCTGCTGTATCCAGGAGCAAGAGAATATTTCGATAGATACGTGAAGCTTTATGCCGCAGAACCGAGTTATCATGGCGCTGAAGCCTACTCGGCTCTTCTGGTAGCAGCGGATGGTTTGAAACGGGCTGAGTCCCACGACCCCAAAGACATACGGTTGGCATTGAAAAAGACCTTCATAATTACCCCGTTCGGCCCGGTCAAATTCTACTCCTATGAAGATTTCGAGAGACAGAACAGCGTCCGCACCCTGGTTATGCAGATCGTAAATGGTAGATTTCAAACTATTTGGCCGCCTGACCTGGCTACGTCCCAGTTTGTTTCAACTGCAGAAAAATAGACTGATTCGGTGGGATGATCCGTGAGGCATGAGGAGGGGATAAAGAGATGAAAAAGATCAGTAAAATAATGGTGGCTTTTGACTTCTCGAAGTATTCAAAAAATGCCTTTACCTACGCTGTTGAGTTGGCAGATAGTCTGGGAGCAAACCTGGTTATTGTCAATATAATCAATGAAAGAGATCTCAAAGCTCTTCGCACTATCACCAAGGAGGACATGTTCTCCAGCTCTGTTCGGAGATATAAGAAAGAGACAATGAAGCTCTATGTAGAAAATAAGAAGGAGGAACTATCCAAAGAAATTGACAAGTTAATAGAAGATGCAAATTGTGCTCATCTTACCATCGACAAGCTGTTTAGAGTTGGGGTTCCATTCCGGGAACTAATCAATGCAGTAAAAAATGAGTCCGCTGATCTTATGGTGATGGGCTCCAAGGGCCGAGGAAATATTGAAGAGGTGCTCTTTGGCCACACTGCAGAAAAAATGTTCCGCCGTTGTCCAGTGCCGTTGTTAAGCATACGATCCCACTAACGCAACTAATCAGAAACAGCAGAAAAGGGGCATTTCTGTTTTTTCACCCTCGAGAAAAGGAAGGAACTGTAAAGATAAAAAATCGTTGAAAAAAATAGGTGTGCTCTGTACTCTGTTTTGTACCATTAATGGATAGAAACTGGTTAGGTTTAAACTTGAAACAAACGAAGTTTTTGGTTATACTCGTACACTTGTGAAATCCTGAACTTTACGGATGTTCTTTTATTTTACCCGCGGCAAGACTGAAACAAATTTAAGCGTGAATATAATATCTTATGATTTTATGAGAAGGTGAAAGAAATGATTGAAATCCGCATTCATGGTCGAGGTGGACAGGGAAATGTGGCGGCCGCAGAGCTTCTTTCCATCGCCGCGTTCAAGGATGGAAAGTATGCCCAGGCGTTCCCCGCTTTTGGAGCAGAGAGAATAGGCGCACCTGTCCAGGCTTTTGTCAGGATTGACGACAAAAAGATTCGGACCCGGGAGGAGGTACGAAATCCAGATTATCTCATTATTCAGGACCATCATTTAATTGGTTCAGTACCTGTTTTGGATGGCATAAAGCCTGATGGTTTGGTAGTGATCAATGCTGAACAAAAGCCCGAGGACCTGAACCTGAAGACCACGGCAAGAGTGGAAACCATTGCTGCCACTGAAATTGCCCTCGAGATCATAGGCAGACCCATACCCAATGCCATTATGATCGGAGCGTTCTGTTCCATAACTGGACTGGTGAGCATAGATGCGGTTCAGGAGGCCATCATGGAGAAGTTTCCTGGCAGAGTTGGTGAGAATAACGTAGCTGCCCTCGAGAGGGCAGTGGAGATCATGGAGAAGAGAAAAGATGCTTAAGCAGATTGAAGGATCTCATGCGGTCGCGCATGTGGTTGCCCAATGCCGACCCCATGTCATATCCGCCTATCCCATTACCCCGCAGACTCACATTGTGGAAGAGCTGGCGGACATAGTTGGTGCAGGGCAACTGGATGCAGAATTTGTCAATGTGGAAAGCGAGTTTTCTGCAGCCTCAGTGGTTTTGGGGGCCAGTGCAGCGGGCGCCCGCGCCTATACAGCGACGTCATCACAGGGACTGTTGCTGATGAGCGAAGTTATCTACTGCATTGCCGGGATGCGCTTGCCTATTGTGCTCACATGTGCCAATCGGGCCATATCCGCACCGCTCAGCATCTGGAATGACCAGCAGGATTCTATGGCGGTGCGGGACGCGGGTTGGATTCAGCTCCATGCCGAGGACAACCAGGAGGCTTCGGATCTGCACATCCAGGCCTTCAAGATTGCGGAGCAAACCTTTTTGCCGGTGATGGTCTGCATGGATGGCTTTATTCTTACCCACGCCTATGAACCGGTGGACATTCCAGAACAAAAAGAGGTGGATGACTTTTTGCCTGCCTTTAAGCCCAGGCACATTGTGGATCCCAGGTGGCCGAGAGGCATCGGTCTGTTTGCCGACCCTCGCTTCTACATGGAGACTCGGTACATCTTGCACCGTGCTCTGGAAAAATCCGAAGAGACCATAAAAGAAGTAAGCTCTGAATTTGCCAAGGCTTTCGGGCGAGAGAGTGGCGGCTTCATCAAGACCTACAAGTTAGAAGAAGCCGACGTGGTCGTCGTTTCCATGGGTTCCGTGGTGGGCACCATAAAAGAGCTCATTGACCAGCTGGAGGAAGAGGGCAAGAAGGTTGGGCTGCTGCAAATATGCTCCTACCGCCCTTTTCCGCGAAAAGAGGTCTATAATGCCTTGAAAGATAAAATGAACATCGTGGTGCTGGAAAAGTGCATTTCTCTCGGTAGAGGCGGAATTCTGGCAAGCGATGTTCGGTGGTCTTTTCCCCGGGCGGAGAAAAAGGATCGTAACATCAGCAGTTTTGTTGCCGGCCTGGGAGGTCGTAATATATCCATTGATAACCTGCGATATATGGTGGAAAAGGTAGAGAAAGAGCCCGTGGAATTTGAATTTTTGGGCTTACGAGAAGAACTCATAGCAGAGAAAGATATGTAACCATGAGAGAACAATCTAAGTACCTCGAAGGCGTTGACAAGAAGGATTTGTTTGCCAGTGGGCACCGGGCTTGTGGTGGTTGTGGCCAAGCGCTGGCAGCCCGGCTCGTGGCAGATGCCGCGGGTGAAAACACCATTGCCTGTGTGGCCACCGGCTGTCTGGAAGTGTTTAGCTCCCCCTATCCTGATCCTTCCTGGCGAATTCCCTTTTTACACAGCCTTTTTGAAAATGCATCGGCTGTGGCCTCCGGTGTGGACGCTGCCTATAAAGCGCTTAAAAAGGGGCCGGTCAACATTATCGCCCAGGGAGGAGACGGCAGCACCGCCGACATTGGTTTTCAGTCTATCAGCGGCATGTTGGAACGGGGCCATAACGTTCTCTACATCTGCTACGACAACGAGGCCTACATGAATACCGGGGTGCAGCGCTCCAGCTTTACTCCCTATGGTGCTCGGACAACCACAACCCCTACGGGTAATACCACCCGCAAGAAAAATATGCCCATACTCGCAGCTGACCACGGGATCCCCTATGTGGCCACTGCCACAGTGGATGATTTCAGGGATCTGCAAATGAAAATCAGGAAGGCGCTCGCCATTGAGGGTCCTAAATACGTTCACATATTGGCACCTTGCCCGTTGGGTTGGGGGCATCACGGGGAACTTACCGTGGAAATCTGTCGCCTGGCCAAAGACACCGGGCTTTTCCCCGTCTATGAAATCATTGACGGCAAGGTGACCAATGTTCGGAGGATCCCGGTGAAAGTGCCGGTGGAAGAATATTTGAAACCGCAAGGAAGGTTCAAGCATCTTTTCAAAAGAGGTGTGCCAACCGAAGAAGTGGCCGAAATCCAAGAGATCGCCAACCAGAACATAGAGAGGTTTAATTTGTAATGGAAAAGCTACCTTTAGGACTCGCTCTGGATTTACGCAAAGTTGTTCCTTATGAGACCGGCTCGTGGCGGACGCTGATGCCGGTCAATATCATGCAGACCCCGCCCTGTAACCACGCCTGCCCTGCAGGCAACGATATCCGTGGTTTCTTGAGGACTCTGGCGGAGAAAAAGGACTATGAAGAAGCCTGGCATGTGTTGAGCCGCACCAACCCTTTGCCGGCAACCTGTGGGAGAGTCTGTCCGCATCCCTGTGAAGACGGGTGTAATCGTCGCGACTTTGACTCGCCCCTGGCCATCAACAGCGCCGAGCGCGCCGTTGGTGATTACGGCTTGGAGGAGAACCTGGAGCACAAAAAGCTCATTGCCGCTCGCAAAGAGAAGGTGGCAGTAATTGGCTCCGGGCCAGCCGGGCTTTCGTGCGCTTTTCACCTGGCCAAAAGAGGATTTCAGGTGAAGATATACGAGGCCTATGGTGAGCCCGGCGGCATGATGCGCTACGGTATTCCCTCATATCGACTGCCAAATTATGTCTTGCGGCAAGAGCTCGAAAACATATGGAAGCTGGGCATCGACCTGGAGTGCAATATCAAGGTGGGCGTCAATATCCCCATGGATCAGCTGATCCAAGCGTATGATGCGATCTTTGTGGGGATTGGAGCCCAAACAGGGCTAACCATTGATATACCTGGTCAGGATGCCGGGAACGTTTTTTCCGGGGTGGAGTTTCTGAGAGAGGTGAATAGCGGTAAGTACGTGGATGTTGGCAAGGACGTGGTGGTTATCGGCGGTGGCAACACGGCCATGGACTGCGCTCGGGTGGCAAAACGGCTTGGAGCCAATGTGAGTGTGGTCTACCGCCGCACCCGAGTGGAGATGCCTGCTATCACCGCCGAGATCGATGAAGCCATGGAGGAGCGCGTCATGTTCCGCTACCACA
>JASFGC010000084.1:0-11483 GCA_050123975.1 Syntrophobacterales bacterium
TAACCTCATGCTTACCTTGGCTCCGGCTTTTGCAGGGATAATAGTTTTTGCTCCCTCGCCTGCGAAACCTCCCCAGATGCCGTTTATATCTAGTGTGGGACGCGCTGTCTTGCGTTCCACAAGAGAGCAGTCAGGTTCACCAACTAATTGGTCAACTCCCAAGTATTTTTTAAGTGCAGCTTCATCTAGGGGCAAATCGGCCATTTCTTGACGTTCTCTTGGTTCCAGTTCCCGTACATCGTCATAAAAGTCGGGAATGGCAACGGTTCCATCTTCGTTTTTTAATTGGGCCAACATTTCAGAAAGGACCTGAACGGGGTTGGCCACGAGCCCGCCAAAACTTCCGGAATGGAGATCGAAACGTGGACCCTGTACTCCCACCTCCAAGTAGGAAAGTCCCCTCAGTCCATAGGTGATGGCAGGGATATCAGGTGCAAATTGGGAGCCGTCCGAAATGGCAATCACATCGGTCTTGAGATCATCGAGGTTTTCTTGCAGAAATGGGCCAAGGTTGGGACTACCAATTTCTTCCTCCCCCTCAACCAGCACTTTGACATTGAGGGGCAGTTTCCCACTTACTGCCAGTATCGCTTCCATGGCCTCGAGATAGGTGAGGCATTGTCCCTTGTTATCGGTGGCGCCCCTGGCATAGATGTAACCGTCTCGAATCTCCGGGGAGAAGGGAGGAGTAACCCATTCATCCAGGGGATCCGGGGGCTGAACGTCGTAATGCCCGTAGACAAGAAGTGTGGGTAAACTGGCATCAGACAGAAGCTGGCCGCAGACAACAGGATGCCCCGCAGTCTCATGAAGCTCTGTTTGAAATCCCAGCTTCTTGAGTTTATTCAGCACCCATTTTGCACTTTGCCGGGTGTCTTTCGCATACTCTGAATCTGTGCTCACACTGGGAATCCGCAAGAATTCGGCAAGCTCTGCCACATAGCGCTGGCGGTTACTATTAATTTCTTCAAGAACTCTCTGGGGCAGCATGATAACTCTCCTGCACGTTGTCTAAGAGCCGTTTTTGGACGAGCACTAATGAGTTGTCATTTTATCTTTTCCAGAAGTTTTTTCCACCACCATTTCATCACAATCGTGTATGCTAACCTCTTTTGACCTTTAGAGATCCTAGTTCGTAGCCTGATCGGTTTATGGAATATTGAAAGATTGGAGTGATGGAGTATTGGAGTACTGGAGTACTGGAACAAGACTCATTGTTGAGCAAACCATAGAAATACAAGAATCAGATTGAACTTTTTGATCATTTGAATCTTGGATAACACATATATATCTAGCTTTGCGCGATACCTTGATCTCCCCTTTGCTCACAAGAGACTATGTCACAATTCGTCATCCCGGCCAAGTCCGTCAGCGGCGGACGCGAGCCGGGATCCAGAAAGAATCTGCTTATATTAAACTTTCACTGGATTCCGGATCTCGCCCGCTTAGGCGGACTCGTCCGGAATGACGGGTCAGGCGAATTGTGACATAGTTTCCAAGGGGAGTGCAGATTTTTGTTGCATTAAGTGCATAGGCGTTTTCGATATTCGGATTTGATGTGTTCCTTGCTGCAAATGGCTCTGTATCTAGCACAACGATAAAATCGGGAGACTGAGATCGCATGTCACGGTGGACATGGTTCGTCGTACTCTTTAGCAGGGTTAGCCTGAATCTGGCTGTGCGGGTGACGTACCCCTTCCTGCCGGCAATCGCCAGAGGCTTGGGAATTTCCTTCGAAAAGGCAGGTCTCCTGGTGGCGGCACGGCATTTCGTCGGACTGACCGGAGCGCTCTGGGGGCTCTTGAGTGAGAAAAAGGGGTACGCTTGGGGTATGGTACTTGGATTGACTGCCCTCTTTCTCGGAAGTTTGACCGTATCCGTATCTCGGACTTTTTCCTTAGCCTTTCTTGGCTTTTTGCTCATTGGCGTATCAAAGCCCGTCTACGATCCCAATGTGCAAGCCTTTGTTAGTGGTCGCATTCCCTACCGGAAGCGAGCTCGGGCTCTGGGCATCTTGGAGTCAGCCTGGGCCGGGAGCTGGCTGATAGGAATTCCACTCAGTGGTTTTCTCATAGCTTACTTTGGCTGGCAAAGCCCTTTTGTGTTGATCTCCGCAGCCGCATTGTTCGCGATCGTTGGTACAAAACGGCTGCAGGAAGTTAATCAGGCTAACCCCAACAACGAAGAATTAGCAAGCCAGGTCGTCTCGAGTGTAGGGGGAGAGGTCACCGATGGAGCCAAGCCAGTTTTCATTCTCGGGGTCTCCCTCCTGATGGTTTTCGCCAATGAAAACATGGTCATCGTTTATGGTGCGTGGCTGGAGCAGCAATTTAACCTCCAGGTGCAGACACTGGGACTCTATTCCATCCTCGTGGGACTGGCTGAGCTGGGCGGAGAATTCACCGTTGTGTTTTTGGTTGATCGCTTTGGCAAAAGACGAGCAATTTTTACTGGTTTGATCTTTACAGGGCTAAGTTATCTGGCCCTGCCATTTTGCCAAAGCTCGCTATTTCTCGCCTTTCTGGGCCTTGTAGTCATGTTTTACATTTTTGAGTTCACCATCGTCTCGATTTTTCCCTACGTCTCCGAGTTGGTTCCTGCAGAGCGTGGGAAATGGTTTGCCTTCAACTTCAGTGCCTTGGTAGTGGGTCGAATGGCGGGTGCCCTCTTGGGGCCCTGGCTATGGCAGCGGAGCGGTGAACTTTCCACTTTAGTAACCTTTTCCCTCCTTGCCCAGGCGCTGGCGGTAATCCTACTCCTGCTCAGTGCGAAACGCATAGCGCCGAGCGCATAGCGCATAGCGATAAAGCTCATACCGTAGGCGAGGTACCCATTAGTATCATTATGGTTGTAACTTCTTATAGAATCGCTGATCTTGGAATAGTAGGAGGGTATAGATTTTCTGCACACAACGCTGTGCGCTACGCGCTCTGCGCTTTGCGTTTCTTATATAACGCCATGACCTCTGTCCGTTTTATAAGCGGCTCCACGTCCGGGCAGAGTTTTTCAATGTTCTGCCTGCCGTTCATCTCTTCCCGGTCCACCAGGACAACCACTTTAGAAACCTCAAGGTTCAGCTTCTGTACCGCCTCAATCGCTTTGATGGTGGAACCACCGGTCGTGATGACATCATCAACCACCACCACTTTCTCCCCGGCAACAAATTCTCCCTCCACCTTTGCCGGAATGCCATGATCTTTTTTCTCTTTGCGGACAATGAACTCCTTGATGGGTTGCCCTTCGAGTTGAGAAATCAAAGAAACTGCGCCTGAGATGGGGACCGAGCCCAGTTCCAGGCCGCCGATTCCGGTAACCTCGAGGTCTCGGATTGTGCTGAAAATGAGGCGGCCAATGAGCTCTTTGCCCTCAGGGTCGAGCATGCTGGGCTTACAGTTAAAGTAGAAATTACTCACTCCGCCCGAGACCAGCTTGAAGATGGGTTCTTCTGAATATTGAAAAGACTTCTCCAGTATAATCTCAAGCAAGCGATCTTTCATGCCCTTCACGTTGACCACCGTCTCACCTCCAGGGTATTAAGACTACATTGAGACTATTCACTTGCTCAGCATAGTATCCCTTCTCGCAATGCTATGCAACATTCCAAAAACCACTCAATTGAAAATGCTACAGCGAGCGCATTCCCCTTAGCGACACGACTTGAGCTCGTCGACAGGTCTCGTCGACAAGTCTTGCTGCGGGGTTAGCGAGCGAACTACAATACAATAAAATCACTTCCTTACATTTCGAAGATTCCCTGTCCGCCGGAGGCGGACTGCAGGGAGCTTCAATGCTGAATGCTGACGGCTGAAAGCTATTTTACTTGACCATCAGTCCAGGTGATTGTATAGGCTGGAGTGGTCGAAACGGATTGTTACTCTTGGTGGGGGTGTAGATGATAGCCAAAGATCGGTTGATATTTCCGTTGGATGTGCCTGACGCTCAAGAAGCCCGCCAGCATGTTGAGCTGCTTGGTGAGCACGTGGGGATGTTCAAAATTGGCTTGGAGCTTTTTGTTTCTGAGGGGCCATCAATAGTTGAGACGATTGCGGATTTGACTGATGCTGGGATTTTTCTCGATCTGAAATTTCACGATATCCCGGCAACAGTTCAGCAGGCGATTCGAAGCGGTTCTTGCCTGCGCCGGGCCAATTTTATAACGGTCCATTGCGACCCTGGTCTTCTTGCAGCTGTAGCGGCTGAAGTTCCTGAGCACACCAAAGTTCTAGCTGTGACCGTGCTGACCAGTCTCGATGGGGAACAGTTGGCGGCGCTGGGAATTCAGCCTGAGTTGGCAGCGGAGGTTGTCAAACTTGTCGTGCATAGGGCAAAGATAGCGCAAGAGGCTGGCTGCGCTGGGATAGTCTGCTCAGGTCACGAAGTACGGGCGGTAAAAGAAGAATGTGGCGATGATTTACTCGTGGTCACGCCTGGCATCCGTCCAGAATGGGGAGATATCAGCAAAGACGATCAGAGGAGAATCGTCACTCCGTATCAGGCGGTCAGGAATGGTGCTGACTACATTGTAGTGGGCCGACCAATTCGAACTGCTACAGACCCTAAAGAGGCAGCTGTCATGGTTGCCAACGAGATCGAGCGCGGACTGGAGGACCGGTGATGTCGGTTGTCCGTTGTCAGTCGTCAGTTGTCATGATCCCCTTCAGCAACGGACCACGGACCACGGACTACGGACAGGGGCGCAACGAACTTGAGTAACAAGCAACAAATGTTTTGGCAAGATATCGAGTATGACTTTACATGATCACGAAACCTACATGAAAGAGGCCCTGGCAGAGGCGGAGGAGGGTGCACGCCAGGGAGAAGTGCCGGTGGGAGCGCTTTTGGTTACTCCAGACGGTGATGTTATTGCAAGGGCCCACAACCAACCCATCCGCCTGAATGATCCCACAGCCCATGCCGAGATTCTCGTGCTCCGGCAAGCAGCAGAGCACGTAGCTAACTACCGTTTGCCGGGCCACGTTCTTTACGTAACTCTAGAGCCGTGTGTCATGTGTGTAGGAGCAATGGTGCAGGCGCGCTTAGCCATGGTGGTTTATGGGGCTACAGATCCCAAGGGGGGCGGGATTGAATCTGTCTATCAAATTGGAACTGACGGCCTTCTGAACCACCGTCTGCAAGCTCATGGTGGCATATTGGCGGAGGCCAGCGAGGTGCTACTCCAGGCTTTTTTCCAAGCCAGGCGCTAAAGTGGTTTCTAACTCTTTGAAGTTCTGATAAAATCATTCATACTTTTGCTACAGGCTACCGCGGAGAGGTACCGAAGTGGTCGTAACGGGGTCGACTCGAAATCGATTTGTCCGGTGAAGAGCCGGGCACGTGGGTTCGAATCCCACCCTCTCCGCCATTTTTAAAGCTATCAGCGATCAGTTTCCGGCTGTCAGTAGGAAAACATAAACTTGAAAGATGTGAGTAAAGTTTTATACATTTGATCGTCAATCTTGTAGGATAAAAACTGAAAGCTGATAGTTGGAAGTCTGGAATGCGGAGAGATGCCCGAGCTGGCCGAAGGGGCACGATTGGAAATCGTGTGTTCCGGTTACCCCGGAACCGTGGGTTCGAATCCCACTCTCTCCGCCATTCTATTTGTTCTCAATACAATTATCCGCACTAGCTCCAAGTTGATTCCCTTTTTCCCCATCCGGCGGGAGAGGGAGATAAATCTTACGCATCTAATATAGGAATCTTCCTTCTCATGTCCTATCTCGTATTGGCACGTAAATGGCGGCCCCAGCGTTTCGAAGAAGTTGTTGGCCAGCCGCATGTTGTCCAAACCTTGACCAATGCTATCTCGGCTGAAAGAATTGCCCACGCATACCTGCTGAGCGGGGCCCGTGGGATCGGCAAGACATCTGTGGCCCGGATTATGGCCAAGGCCCTGAACTGCGTCCAAGGTCCCACACCTACTCCTTGCAATGAATGCCAGTCTTGTGTGGAAATTACTGCGTCAGCCTCACTGGACGTGCTAGAAATCGACGGCGCCTCTAACAGGGGTATCAACGAAATTCGAGAGTTGCGGGAGAATATTCGCTACCGACCTGCCAAGAGCCCTTACAAAATTTATATAATCGATGAAGTGCACATGCTCACCGGAGAAGCGTTCAATGCACTGCTCAAAACGCTGGAAGAGCCGCCAGCGCACGTAATTTTTATTTTTGCAACCACCGAATCCCATCGCATTCCTATCACTATTATGAGCCGCTGCCAGCTCTTCGAGTTTCGCCGTATCGCTGGAAACGCCATAGTTGAACACCTGCGGCACATTACCAAGGAGGAGGGCATTGAGATCAGTGATGTAAGTTTGCGTTTGCTGGCGAAGGAGGCTGAAGGGAGCATGCGAGATGCGCAAAGCCTCCTCGAGCAGATGATTGCCTTCTCCGGCAAGAATATCGATGACAAAGACCTGCTGGAGGTTCTCGGCGCAATTGATCGTCAAGCTCTTCTGGACACTGCTGCCGCGATTCTCAACGGCGACGGGGTTCGTTGCCTGGAAATCGTTGAGCAGCTTTACCTTCATGGACACGATCTGAGACGCTTCTGTCAAGAACTGGCTGCACACTTTCGCAATTTGTTGGTGGTAAAGGTAAGCGATGAGCCGGCGAAACTGGTTGATCTCACTGAGGCTGAGTTGACCGAGCTAAAAGAGCAGGCCGCCGACGTCAGCGGCGCCACCCTCCAACAATTTTTTCACTTTCTTCTCAAAGGGGAAGAGGAGATTCGAAGATCCAGCAACTCCAAGTTAGTCTTGGAGATGAGCCTTCTCCGGTTAATTCAACTTCCCCACGTCATGGATATCGACACCGTTATTTCCCAGGTGCATGAACTGGAGCAGAGAATCTCTGGAGGCACCCCTTCGGCAGCAGTAATCTATCCAAGCAAAGAGGATCCTGGTGAGCATGAGGTAACTTCTGATTATTCTCACACGGAAGAGGCAGAGTCAACTGAGACCACAACGATTGCTGAACCTGTTGCGGCCAGATGGGATGATTTCATTGAAAGAGTGCGCCAGGAAAAGCCAGTGCTCGCTGCCAGTCTTGAAAGAGTGAGTGTCAAAGAGCCACAACCTGACTACCTGGAGCTCGATTTCAACGGCCATGAGTTTGATTATGAAATGGTCAAAGAGAGGGAGAGTTTCGGTTTACTCAGCCGAGTGGCACGGGAGATTTTTGGAGACCAAGTTAAGGTCACCCTCACAGTAGGCAGTGAAGAAATCCGGCGGGAACAGCGGCTGAAGACGGACCGCCAGAGGGTCCAGCAGCAGAAGGCCTTAAAGCACCCATTAGTGACTGAAGCCTTGGAGATATTCGGCGGCGAGATTGTAGAGGTTCGGGTGGGGCCGGAGAAGGGGAAATAAAGACATTGCGGATTTCGGATTTCGGAATGCGGATTTAAGGTTGGAGATTGTAGATTTGAAATTTAGGAAAATAGATTGCAGCTGCCCTAAATCCGCAATCTGCAATCCACAATCCGAAATAAATAAAGGGGGATATGCATGGCAAAGGGTTTTGGAGATATGATGAAACAGGCCAGGGTTTTGCAAGAAAAGATGGCCAAGATGCAGGAGGAACTTGGGGATAAAATGGTGGAGTCCTCTGTAGGCGGGGGTATGGTAGTGGCCAAGGCCAACGGACGGCAGGAACTGCTTTCAATTGACCTGGAGCCTGAGGTGGTTGATCCCGATGATATAGAAATGCTGCAGGATCTTATTGTCGCTGCAGTAAACGATGTCTTGAAAAGGTCGCAGGAAATGGCGGCCGAAGAGATGAGTAAACTCACCGGCGGCCTGAAGCTCCCCGGTGGAATGAAAATGCCTGGTTTGTTCTGACAGGTGCAGACGCCTTGGCAATTTGGCGGCAGTTGAGATATTTATTAAAACCTCTCCCTTTTACAAGGTGTCAGTTGCCCGTTGTCAGCGGTCCGTAGTAAGAATAACACAAAACGTTAGGAGCAAATGCACATAGTAATGATCGTCATACCGGACGAGGCGGAGCCGAGATCCGGTATCCAGTAACTTTTCTTCTTCCTGGATTCCGGATAGCCGCCTCGCGCCTTCCGGAATGACGGCAAAGGAGCATGATTGGCGGTATTTGCATTTCTTTTTTAACAACGGACTACTGACCACGGACAACGGACCCTAATTCCGAAGGAATTGTAATGAGTGTTTATCCACCCTCGCTGGAACGACTGATCACGAATTTGTCCAAGCTCCCCGGAATTGGCCAAAAAACAGCGGCACGATTGGCCCTGTATCTCTTCCGCGCCTCGAGAGAGTTCTCCGAATCCCTTGCTACGAGTATCTCCGAGGTCAAGCAAGAAATAGGCTTTTGCTCTCGATGTTTCAATCTCACAGATGATGATCTCTGCCAGATTTGCAGAGATCCTAACCGTGATGGAATTCTCTGTGTGGTGGAGGAGGTGGGAGACCTTCTGGCCTTAGAAGGGGCGGGAGCCTTCAGAGGCCGATACCACGTTCTCCAAGGGGTGTTGGCCCCGCTGGATGGGATTGGTCCTGAAAACTTGCGGATCAAAGAGTTGTTGCAACGGTTGCAGCCGGAGTCCATTAAGGAGGTTATTCTTGCAATTAACCCGAGCGCCGAGGGGGAGGCCACAGCCACCTACATAGCGGGACTTTTGCGGAAGCAGGGCGTAAATGTCAGCCAGATTGCTCGGGGAATTCCCATGGGGGGAGATCTCAAGTACACTGATGCCGTCACCTTGAAGCGCGCCATGGAGGGACGGAGAGAATCTTGCTGAGGCCTGCAAAACAGAGCGAACTGCTTTTGGTAGCGGAAACTTCTTGACTCACTTGGCCTCTAGAGTTATTGATAGATGATTGCACAAATGTTGCATGTTTCCTCTACTTGTGAATCCAGACCTTTCGCTGACCTTCGCCAAGATCCTAAACATAAGTGATTTTATCGGTTACTATTGAGGTGGAGCCACACCATGATCGAGATCAGATTCCACGGGCGAGGTGGCCAGGGAGCGGTGACCTCAGCAGAGTTGACTGCGCTGGCAGCCATTGAGCAAGGAAAATACGCCCAAGCTTTTCCAAGCTTTGGGCCGGAACGGAGAGGCGCGCCGGTTATGGCTTTTGTACGGGTGAGCGACGAGCCAATCCGAACGAGAGAGAAGATATATGAGCCCGATATTGTGGTGGTCTTGGATCCAACGCTCCTTGACATCGTAAATGTCGCTGCCGGATTGAAAGAGGATGGTATCGTGGTGCTGAACACCACCAAGAGTGCAGAAGAAGTTCGCGAGGGCAGCGGAATCAAGTCTAAGTTGGCATTGGTGGATGCAAGTCGAATAGCCATGGAGACCATGGGTGTCCCTATTACGAATACCACCTTGCTTGGGGCAATGCTGAAGGCAACTGACTTGTTGCCGCTTTCGTCCTTGGAAGGGCCTTTAGAAGATCGCTTTGGCCGTATTGCCGGCAAGAACATTCAGGCATTTCAGCGGGCTTACGAAGAGACCGTGGTAAAGGAGTAGACAGTGGCAAAAGAAACGGGAATGGTTAGCTGGAAAGATCTGGCTCTAGGATGTGCTATTGTGAAGCCCGGAAGTTCTGCTGAACTAAAAACGGGTGACTGGCGCTCAGAACGTCCAGAAACCGATTACGAAAAGTGTATCCAGTGCGGGCAGTGCTACATCTTCTGCCCCGATATGGTCTATACCCAGAATGAACTGGGTTTTTATCAGCCAAACCTTTTTTATTGCAAGGGATGCGGGATCTGTGCCCGCGAGTGCCCAGCTGATGCAATCAGCATGGTGGAGGAGAGTGTATAGATATGGCTAAACGGGTGGGCATTGAGGTTTCGCTTGCCGTGAGTGAGGCGGTGATGCTGGCCAATGTGGATGTGATTGCCGCTTATCCAATCACCCCTCAGACTCATATTGTCGAGCATTTGTCTGAGCTTGTGGCTGACGGACATCTTGATGCCGAATTCATTCCGGTGGAATCAGAGCACTCGGCGATGAGTACGTGCTGCGGCGCTGCAGCCGCTGGAGCCAGAACCTACACCGCAACCAGTTCCCAAGGGCAAGCGCTCATGTTGGAAATTTGTTATATCGCGTCGGCCCTGAGGCTGCCCATCGTCATGTCTGTAGCCAACCGTTCTCTTTCGGGTCCAATCAGCATCTGGAACGACCATTCTGATATGATGATGAGCCGTGATACTGGCTGGATACAAACGGTGGCGGAAAACGGACAGGAGGCTTTTGACTTAACGCTTCACGCCTTTCGGGTAGCGGAGGATCCGCGGGTCTTACTACCGGTGATCAATAACTTGGATGGCTTCACCTTGACTCACGTGATTGAGCCCATCGAGATGCTTGACCAAAAGGAGGTTGATCGCTATCTGCCACCTTACCAACCGCAAATGCGACTCGATCCGGAAAATCCAATCAGCATAGGTCCAGTAGGAATGCCCGAAGTCTATACCGAGGCGAAAAAGGCGCAAGACGAAGCGATCAAAAACGCTAAGCCGGTAATTATCGAGGCATGGCAGGAATTCGGCGATCTGTTTGGCCGCTACTACAAACCAGTGGAAACCTATCGCACTGATGGTGCTGAAACGCTGCTGGTAACCATGGGAAGCCTCAGCGAAACGGCCATGACCGCAGTGGACCAGATGCGTGCCAATGGGAAAGATATAGGACTCGTGCGGATCAGGTTATTCAGGCCGTTCCCGTTCGAGGAGTTCTTGGCGGCCGTTGAGGGTGCCAAGCAGATTGCAGTCATGGACCGCGCTCTGGGCCTCAATGGTGCTGGCGGACCTCTTGCCACCGAAATCAAGGCTGCACTGTATGATCAGCCTGAGCGACCCTACATCTGGAATTATGTGGCGGGTCTCGCCGGTCGAGATGTAACCATAGAAAACTTTGTGGAAATGGCCGACGGAGTGGAAGCTGCAGCTGCTGACGGACTCCGAGCCGGCTACACTATGATCAATGTGAGGGAATAATGAGCAGGGCAGCTGATGATTTGAAAGATTTTCAACGATTCAGGCCCAAGAACCTGCCGGTGGAAGAGCCGCTGGCTCCGGGGCACAGGGCCTGTCAAGGATGCGGAGAGGTCCTGGCCTTGCGCCAGGTGATGAAGGCGTTGGGGAACAATGTAATCGTGGTGAGCGCTACAGGCTGTATGGAAATTATCTCCTCACCGTATCCCCAGAGTGCCTGGCGAGTACCGTGGCTTCATGTGGCTTTCGAGAATGCTGCGGCAGTTGCCAGCGGAGTCGAGGCTGCTCACAAGACCATGATCCGTAAGGGCAGGCTCGAAGACAAGAATACCATCTTTCTGGCCATTGCCGGGGACGGTGGCACAGCTGACATTGGCATCCAGGCTCTATCCGGCGCGCTGGAACGAGGGCACAATTTCGTTTATCTCTGTTTGGACAACGAAGCCTACATGAACACAGGCATTCAGCGTTCCAGCAGCACTCCCTACGGGGCAGGGACCA
>JASFGC010000085.1:0-11468 GCA_050123975.1 Syntrophobacterales bacterium
CAAAAGATGGCTTCTGGGCCCGCCAGGGTCATTCTTTCATTCATGTCGGCAAGACCCTTTCAGGGGGCATAGCAACCGGCCTCGACGTCTATGAGGGAGATCAAGAGGGTGGTCTGCGCGCCTTCATCCACGCCCGCGAAGCTGACATCCACAGTAATCAGCGTTGGGTGCTCAAGGATATTCAAAAGAAAGTCATTGAGGAACAGAGGATCACCACACACAATCTTCCCAGCATGACTCTAGAATCGTTCTTAAGCACTGAGCAAGTTAATATATTGGAACTCCCACCAGACAGCCTGTCGCCCTCAGATCTTCATCAATACATCAAGGCTTTGAGACAGAGAGGGCAGAACGCCAATACATATGTGCTGGCCTTATGGCAGAAGCTGGCTGTGCCGCTGACAACGGGAGCAATGGTATTGCTATCCCTTCCATTTGTATTCGGACCCCCCCGGGGGATAACTATCGGATTGCGCATAACCATAGGGGCCATGGTGGGAATAGGGTTCTATTTGGCCAATCAGATCATTGGCTATATGGGACTATTGTTCGAACTCCATCCAGCGATCCCCACCCTAGCGCCTGTGGCGGCAATCCTGTGGATTGCCCTCTGGCGGTTGCGCCAGGCCCCGTGATCCTTATTCAGCATCGAAAACTTGGTCCTCAGGGCCAAGTCAGATAGCATAGAGCATAGCGCATGGCGCATAGCGAAAAAAAGAGTGAGTGGAGCTAGCGCATGGTCGGTTTACCCTTCACCGTTTACCGTTTACCTCACGCTTTGCGCTCTGCGCTTAGCGCTTTGCGTCAAGGGGCAGTCTAGAGCCGGGTACTTTGGGTCTGGATTCTTTACTCTATGTTCGATGTTGAACGTTCGATGTTCGACGTTCATTTTTCAAAATAACTTAACGCTTAAGGGGGAAGTAGTCGAGGCGTGGGGCCGGGCCAGGTCAGGCCATCTGACGGGGCAGCACCACGTGCTTTTCAATCTCTTCAGTAAATGTTTGCTGCGCTGGGGAATAGCACATTATAGTGAGCATCATTTCCCAGCCAGGTGGATTTGCTTTGAATCGATAGAGGTGGTATCGAGCTCGACGGGAAGAGGTGCGACCGAGCGCTGATGCAGAAGGCACGCCAATTGCCGGAACCGTGCCAGCACTTGTTTCCAAGTGGTTCAACGAACTGCGGTGAGCGTGGCCGTGGAGAATGAGCTCTACCCCGTGTTGATCCAGCACCGATCGCAAGGCCGAAGCATCGGTGAGACGTTTGCGCCAACTGACCGTGCCCTCCACTGGTGGATGGTGGATCAGTACGACTCTGCACAACCGCTGTTTTCCTGTCTCCACGAGAATTTTCTCCAATTTTTGCAGTTGTACCTGCCCGACACTGCCAACGGCTAGGAACGGTGCACTCGGACGAGCCGTGGAGACTCCAATGAGCGCTACAATCCCGCGTATCCGCAAACTTGGAAAAGTAGTGTGCCCATCTGTTCCTGCTTTGGCCCCAAGATGTGCTTCATCGGAGAGCATATAATCCATCCAGAGTGCAAAGGTGGAATTCCAGTCAGTGCTTACGTAAGTGTCGTGGTTGCCAGGTATCACCGTTACCCGTGAGGGCGAGCCGAGGGATTGCAGCACATTTCTGGCCTCTCTGAACTCTCTGGGCAGACCCAGATGCGTCAAATCGCCGGTGACGGCGATGTGGTCAGGGGTGGTAGACTTCAGGTTATGGAGCAGAGCATCGAGCACCTCTCTGCGGTGCTCAGCACGTCTTCTCAGCTGCCACTTGAGATACCCATATATGCGCTTGTTGAGAAGTTCTCGTACCTTAACATCATTCAATGAAGATAGATGCAGGTCTGAGAGGTGGGCAAGTGTGAATGTTTCATTCATGATCAGAATTTATCCCTGTGCGGTCAACGGCTACCAGTTCACATACTTTACAGAATTCGCAGGTCTAATATACAATACCACCCTGTTTTTTACCATGTGCCCATGCAATTTGAGATTTTGAAGCTCCCTGATTTGAAATGTAAGGAAGAGATTCCATTTTATTGTAGTTCGCTCGCTAACCCCGTCCGCCTCAGGCGGACTACGGGGAATGCGCTCGCCCTGTTGAATTTCCCGAAGGGAACCCTATTCAACGGGGCGAGCTGGAGCATTTTCAAGGAAGTATTAATATAGTCACTTATCTATGAAGGACAACGGCTGGTAAGAAGTCATGAGTGACCTTCGTCATGCCACCACCACCGAAAAAAGTATGTCGCCGCAGAGCAAGATCGGGCGTAGTTCCTCCTCCATTTTTGCCGCCGCTGAACCGCTACGCGTGGGAGTACTCAATAATCCGCTCAGCGGCGGCAACCGCAAAGGCCTAGGAGCGATCAAGAAGATTCTGGCTGCCTATCCCCAGGTATGCCATCGGGAAGTCCTGACCCCGGCCGATGTGGCATCAGCCCTGGTTGACTTTGCTCGCAATGAGGTGAACTTAGTCGCGGTAAACGGAGGTGACGGTACCATACAGGCGGCGCTGACTGTCCTTTACCATCAGAAGCCGTTTGAGACAATTCCACATCTGGCGGTTTTGCGAGCCGGGACAACCAGTATGACCGCTGGGGACGTGGGCTTGAAAGGGTCTCGGGAACTGGCACTAGAGAGACTTCTGGCGTGGGCAGACGGTGGAGAAGGGGAGGGGGTCATCCTGCACCGCCCGGTCTTGCGGGTGCAAGTGGACCCACACCAGGACCCTATCTATGGGATGTTTCTCGGGACGGCCGGTATTTACCAGGGCATCCAGTTCTTCAACAATAGGCTGAACAGGCGGGGTTTACGCGGAGAGTGGGCTCCCGGGCTCACCATAGCCCTCTTTCTCCTAGCGGTTGCGAGCAGGGGTGCTGATTACGTGACCCCGGTGCCGATCACCGTAGGCTTGGATCAAAGCCCGCCGGAGCGGCGGGACTATTTTTTGGTTATGATTAGTACGCTCGAACGGCTCTTTCTCGGGCTGCGTCCTTTTTGGGGTAGAGAAGAGAGAACACTGCATTACACTGCGGTCGAGGCCCGACCGCAACACCTGCTGCGGACATTACCGTCCCTGATGCGTGGTCGGAAAAATCGTTATGGGACACCTGAAAATGGATATTTTAGCCACAATGTCCAACAAGTACAGCTGACCTTCACCAGCGGTTTTACTCTGGATGGTGAACTTTACAAGGCTGAAGCTCATCTGGGACCGGTAGTTGTGCAAGATGGCGGCATGGTGTCATTTGTGCGATTGTGATCGTGTCAATTCCACCACTACTCACTACCTTAATTGACCAAGAGTCTTCGAGCCCGGCTCCACCAGGGGTGCGGGCTCTGGCTGATGAACTCCTGAACCTCTACGGGGACGCTGCTCAAGCAATCCTATTCTACGGCTCCTGTCTGCGCGCAGGTGACGATAGTGATGGGATCGTGGACCTTTACTTATTGGTGGACAGCTACCGCACCGCTTACCGCAGCCGCAGGCAGGCCTTCACCAATAAGCTGCTACCACCCAATGTTTTTTTTCTGGAATTGCCGGTCCGGGATCGAGTGGTGCGCACCAAGTATGCAGTTCTTACCCTCGAAGTCTTTCAGCGTGGCACCTCAGAGCAATGGTTTCATTCCTACCTGTGGGGACGATTTGCACAGCCTGTTGGTCTGATCTATGCTCGCGACAGTCAAGTGGCAAGCCAGGTACGAGCGGCTTTGGCACGGGCCGTCATTACTTTCATGACTCGTGTTTTGCCTCAGATACCCGAAAGCTTTACTGCTAGGGATTTGTGGCGCCAGGGGCTATTGCTCAGCTACCGAGCCGAACTCAGGTCAGAGCGACCACAGAACCTCATCCATCTTTTTGACCATGCGGTGGACTACTATGAGCAACTGACCCAAGCCGCCATGGCTGCTGTACCCTTTGCTGTGGAGGTTGTCGATAGGTCCGCAGGTTTTCATTATAAAGCCGACATTCCGGCAAGGGTACGCAAGCGCAATCGCTTGGCTTGGGGTATGCGCAACGCTCAGGGCAAAATGCTTTCAATCTTACGGCTCAGTAAAGCGTTTTTCACCTTTGAGGGTGGACTGGAATATATCCAGTGGAAAATAGAACGGCACTCAGGTGTCCAGGTTGAATGGACGCCAAGACTGAGAAAGCATTCATTGCTGGCAGTGGTAGTGCTAGGCTGGCGGCTCTACCGGAGGGGAGGCTTTCGTTAATTCGCATAGCGCACAGAGCAAAGCGCGTAGCGAAAAAGAAAGTAAACGGTAAATCTTAGATGAGAGTATAGCCTGTGTCCTTTACCGTTCAATGTCTAGTACTTAGCTAAAGCTAGGTTCTATCGTTATTTGCTATGCTTGTTTTGTTTTCTTCGTTTTTTTTCGTGGTGCTATGATGGGCTAACTCTGTTCAGCTGCCAGTAATTCATTAATGGCCTCTTTCACCTTGTTCGGTGACAGGAGGGTAATACACGGAAAATTATCACAATCTTTTCGTTTGCTCCTGCAGTCATCACACGGCTCTTGACCTCTCAGCACTACAGAATTGGGAGAAAGTGGTCTCCATCTCCCCTCATCCACCGGCCCAAAAAGAGCAACAACAGGCGTTCCCATGGCAGCAGCAAGGTGCATGGGACCACTGTCATTGCCCAAAAAGAGGGAGCTCATTTCAAAAAGGGCCATCAACTCACCGATGGATAAACTGCCTCCAAGATTGTATGCCTTGTGACCTAACATGGACATGGTGGCATCAATCTTCTCCAGGTCGCGGTCAGCGCCCACAAAGATGACCTGGAAACCTTGAGCGGACAGCCAGTCTGCAACCTCGGCGAAACCTTCCGTGGTCCACTGTTTGTGAATATTGCCGGCGCCGGCATGGATGGAAATAATAGGCCTCTCAAAGCTTATTCCATGTTTCCTAAGAACAGAGCCAAGAGAGCTTCTCCTGTTCTCAGAGGCGTGCAACCGATAATATGGATCCTCTATGTTGGCTCCGAGAGCGATGGCAATCTCCGTGTAACTGTGAACCTTATGCTTGCCAATTGGAAGGTCGATTTTCGTATTATAGACATAGGATCTCTTGGCTGAGGAGTTGCTGAGGCGGTATGCTGCGCCTGAGAAAAAGCTCAGTGCAGAAGAAGCACTGCCACCCTGTAAGTCGATGACAGCATGTGGGGATATAGTTCTGATCTTCTTAATAAATTTGAGGTACAGTACGGTCCTTCTCAACACCTTACTTGCGTAGATTTCTCTTCTCGGGAAGTAGAATATTCTATCGAAGCCATCAATACTTTCCACAGCCTCTCGGTAAGCACTATCCACCGCCAAATATACATTTTTTTCCCTAAAATACTCTTGTAGGGCGACGATGGATGAGAGAGAGACCACGAGGTTTCCCAAGTGTCTGTCCATCATCACAATCAGCACGGAGAGTATTTTGTCGTCGCTAGTAAGCATTTTGATGGCAGTACCGGATGAACACGAGCTACCTTTTTGAATGGGTTTTGATCCAAGAAGCAACCAGCTCTACACTGCGCCGTACAAGGAGAATAGGCTTGAACGGAGATTCTCTTGCGGTTTTGATCCACAGAATAACTGCAAGTACCCCGAAGAGAACGTTCGGCAGCCACAGACCGATGGCGGGTGGATAGGACCCCTCTTTCCCCAAGGCTTTGGCTGCTGAGACAAAGAGATAATAGAGCAAGAACAGCACGAGTCCCAGAACCACTCCGGAGAGTCGGGAACCGGTCCTCGATTGAACGCTCAAGGGAGCAGCAATAAAGCCCAAGACAATACAGGCGAAAGGGAGAGACAGGCGACGATGCCACTCAAATGATAATTTGTTACGCTTCTTGGGATCGAGTTTCGTTGAAGTCAGTTCCTGCCTTAACTCAGTGAAACTGAGATGCCGTTCTCTCTTGCGGAAATTTTTCTCACCGAAAGCGAATGAGTCCAAATCCAGGTTGAAATCGTAGTTTTGAAAGCGAATGGTCTGCAGGCTTTCCATCTCCTCTCCCACCCGAAAGATCCGACCCCGAAGAAGCCGAAGGGTTATTCTTTTACCGCTGGGATCGTTGATCACAAAACCTTCCTCGGCAACGATTGTACTTTTGGTCTCAGGAGATCTCTCATCAGCAATAAAGACCTCGCGTAAGTGTCTGCCATCCGGGGAGATGGTGTTAATGAAAAAAACGAGTCCATCAAACTGATCATTGAAAATTCGCTCTTTGAGACCCAGCTGACCTCTCGAGCGAGCCATCTCCAACAGAACGCGCTGAAAACCACTGTTGCTATGTGGAAGAACGAAGCTGGAGAGACCGAGGGTGATCAGCCAGGCCAAGCCTGTTACCAGAGCCACAGGAGGGAGAGTCTGGTAAAAGCTGATGCCAGCAGTTTTCATGGCAGTGATTTCGTTGTCGTGAGCGAGCCTGGCAAATGCGAGAAGTACGGCTAATAGGGTGGCCATAGGAATGGTAAAGACGAAAAAGTAGGGGAGCGAATAGAGCAAAAGCATGCCGAGATCAGCCAAACCTGACTCGCTGGCAAAGAGCAGTTGAGTATATCGCATGATTTTGCCCAGAAAGAGAACGACAGTCAGAACCAAGAGGCTGACAAAAAAAGGCACCGCCTGCTCAACGAGGAGATATCGTAACAATATCCGTTTCATAGAGGTGAAGTGTAATGAATGAGCTTACGTTTGTAAATGGCTAACTACTGCTCATCCGAAAAGGTACGTTTTCGGATGAGCGCGATCAGCTCACTGAGGTTTCAGTGTTCAGGTTTCAGGTTTTTTTGTTTTTCTTCCCTGCCACCTGATCCGTCTCCGGCGGAACACCTGAACCCCTAAGACCTAGTAGGGCCATTTAATATTGTCCATGGCTTTTGAAAATCGGCCAGACAAAAAAGTGCTGGCTTCCTTTAACTGCTGTGCTATATTCATCGACAGCGCACTCAACGCCACCATGGTTGAGAGGTAGATTCGATCGATGTCAACCACCGATGATTCTCAGGTTCTTTCTGAAGGTATAGACCAATTTTCATCATGCCGGATCCTGGTAGTGGGCGATGTGATAATGGACGAGTTCCTCTGGGGTCGCGTTGAGAGGATTTCGCCAGAGGCACCGGTGCCGGTGGTAGAGGTCGAAGAAGAGTCCCTGGTGCTGGGTGGCGCTGGCAATGTGGTTAACAATATCATTTCTCTGGGAGGGCAAGCACTCCTATGCGGGGTCATTGGTAATGATGCCATGGGTAGGGAATTGATTCATATATTGCAGAAGATGAACAGTCCCACTTACGGCCTGGTCATTGAAGATCGGAGACCCACCACCATAAAAACCAGAGTAGTCGCCCACTCCCAGCAAGTGGTTCGTGTGGATCGCGAGGAAAGGGAGCATGTAAACGAGGCGAGCATCGAGAGCATTACTCACACCGTCAAAGAACAACTCGACTCCATTGATGCAATTGTGGTCGCCGACTACGGTAAAGGTGTTGTGACTCGCAGCCTCATGGATGGCCTCCGCTCTCTCGGCCAAGGTGGCCAGACCATTTTGGCAGTGGATCCCACGATACGAAATGTGGCGTTATACAAAGATGTTACTCTCATAACTCCCAACAATTATGAAGCTCAGCAAATGGCCGGGATTCAAATTGAAGACGACCAGAGCCTCAGGCGAGCCGGAGCCCACCTGCTCGAAGAACTCGGCTGTCAGACGGTCCTTATAACCCAGGGAGATAAGGGGATGACCCTATTTGAGGGCAACGGGGAGACTACCCAAATCCCCACGGTGGCCAGAAAAGTCTTCGATGTATCTGGCGCAGGTGACACTGTTATCGCAACCTTCACTTTGGCTTTGGCTGCCGGTCTGACACCCGGGCAGGCGGCGGTGTTGGCAAATCTCGCCGCTGGGATTGTTGTTGGTGAGATTGGCACGGCAACCGTTGCAGCTTCTCGACTAAAAGAGGTTTTATTGAGCGGTAGAGCGAGCCGTGACTGAAGTTTTTGGTGATACAACTGAAAACAGCATCCATTGGAATGATTATTGCTAAATATTAGTGCGTCCTGAAGGAATTGAATAGGGGGGATGACGACTATCCTTTCCTGTGTTTCCCATACATCTACACCGCCTCTATCGTGATCTATAGCCCATATCTGCGGGGTAAGACTAATGCATATCTGTGTAGTCGGCGTTGGTTATGTAGGGTTGGTAACCGGTGCCTGTTTTGCTGAGTTTGGTGTCAGCGTCACCTGCGTGGACAAGGATGAGGCCAGGATCAAACTCCTGCAACAGGGAGAGGTGCCATTTTATGAGCCGGGACTCACCGAGCTCGTCTCTAAGAATGTCAAAGAAGGCCGCTTGAGTTTCACAACCGACGCGGGAAGTGCAATCAAGCAAGCCCTGGTAGTCTTCATTGCAGTAGGCACTCCTTCTGCCCCTGACGGTGGCGCTGATCTCAAATACATACGTGAGGTGGCCGTCACCATCGGTCAGAATCTTGACGGCTATAAGGTGATCGTAACGAAAAGCACGGTTCCCGTTGGCACAGGTCAGATGATCAGTCAGATCATCGAAGAGCACCGAGAGTCCGATGTAGCCTTTGATGTGGTATCGAATCCTGAATTTCTTAGAGAGGGAGCGGCAATAGAGGATTTCATGCGGCCCAATCGGGTGGTGATAGGAGCTGAGAGCGACCAAGCCATCGCCATCTTAAAGGATCTCTTTAGTCCGCTTTATCTTATAGAGACCCCTTTTGTGGTCACCGATGTGCAGACTTCGGAGATGATCAAGTACGCCTCCAATGCTTTTCTTGCCACCAAGATTTCGTTTATCAATGAGATGGCCAATATCTGTGAATACGTGGGCGCCGATGTGCACCAAGTGGCCAAAGGCATGGGACTAGACGGTCGCATAGGACCGAAATTCCTCCATGCCGGTCCCGGTTTCGGTGGCTCTTGTTTTCCCAAAGACATTAAGGCTATCGACAAGATAGGCCACGATCACGGTTACAGCTTCGAGATTGTGAGAGCGGTAATGAGGGTTAACAAACGGCAAAGAAAATTAATGGTCGAAAAGATCAACAAAGCTCTTGGTGGTGTGAAGGGTAAGA
Organism: Syntrophobacterales bacterium; assembly: GCA_050123975.1. Lineage (GTDB taxonomy): Bacteria > Desulfobacterota > Syntrophobacteria > BM002 > BM002 > BM002. The sequence goes on from JASFGC010000085.1 coordinate 9,114, forward strand.
ACCTAGCTATTCTTGGCCTAACTTTTAAGCCCAATACAGATGACATGCGAGAGGCCCCATCCATTGCTATTATTAGGAATTTGCAGCGCCGGGGTGGTAAGATTCGTGCTTTCGATCCGGCAGGGATGCAGGAAGCCCGAAAAATACTAAAGAACATATACTATGCCAAAGATGCCTATGATGCTGCCAAAGGTGCTCACGGCCTGGTAATCATTACGGAATGGAACCAATTCCGCAACTTGAACTGGAGCCGGATGGCCGAACTCCTGAAAGAGCCGGTGGTGGTGGATCTCAGAAATATTTACGAGCCGAAGAAGATGCAGGCCCTCGGATTTCGCTATACCTGCGTTGGCCGACAGAGCCCTGCCTGACAACCTTACGGCCATTGTAGAAGCGTATATGAGCATTCCCCAAGATCCGAAACCAGCTAAGCTCTTTGTGAGTGTAATAGCCGGTTCAGCGGCCCATATTGCCAAAATATTATCTCAACTGGTCGGACGTTATGGCATACTGGATTTCGTCAGTGAGTTGCTTGCGTTTGATTATACCGACTACTACTTTGCCGAGATGGGACAGCCTTTGTACAGGCGATTTGCCAGCTTCGATGCTCTCATCTCACAGGAAGACTTGGCACAGATCAAAGTGCACACCAATCTTCTGGAGATCGAACAGAGTGTAGACGGAAACCGACGGGTAAACATTGATCCAGGCTACCTGTTGGCCGAACGGTTGGTGCTGGCGAGCGGCAAAAACTACGCCCATCGGATCTACATGAGTAATGGCATCTACGCAGATTTGACCCTCGTATATCGTGATCAGGACTATCGACCACTGGCCTGGACCTACCCAGATTATGCAGAAATCAAAGTACGCAGCTGGCTGCGAGCCTTGAGAAAGAAGTATTTGCTGCAACTGCGAAGCGAAGATAGTATAACCAACAGGGAGTCGACGAGTGCTTCATAGCATGACCGCTTTTGGACGTGGCGAGGCCGGCGCTGATGGTTACCGGTTCACGGTTGAGCTTCGAACACTCAATCACCGCTTCTTTGATGTACGCATTAAGTTACCTCGCAAATACAGCGATTTCGAAGAAAATATTAAGAAGAAGGTCAGTTCGGAGTTTTCCAGAGGACGCATAGAGGTCAGTGTTCTTGCCGATGATACCTTGGACAAAGTGCAGCATCTCACTGTAGATACTGAGCTGGCCAAAACCTATAAGAGGCTACTGCTATTTCTCCAGGATGAGCTGGGACTCAAAGGAGATCTCAGGTTGGAATCTCTCTTACATTTCCGGGATCTATTTGCTTTCCAAGAAGACGAGGAAAGCAGGGGAAAAGCATGGAGCGTAGCGGAGACTGCTCTCGATCAGGCGGTAAGTGAATGTCTCCTCATGCGGCAGGAGGAAGGGGAGGCAATTGCAAATGATCTCAGCGGGCGGCTAAACCAACTTGAGGTTCTGACCGGGGAAGTTAAGACCCGGGCACCGCTTGTAGTTGAGGACACCCGAGATCGACTCCAGAAAAGGATCCAGGATCTGCTTGAGACAGAGTTGGATGAGACGCGTTTGGCTCAAGAGGTTGCGTTTTTCGCCGAAAAAAGCGATATCACCGAGGAGGTGGTACGCCTTCAGAGTCATATTCAGCAGTTTCGGGATTTTCTCGAGGCAAGTGGGCCTCGTGGACGCCAGTTGGAATTTCTCCTGCAGGAAATGCATCGGGAGGTCAACACCATAGGTTCCAAGGCGAACGATCTGGAAATAGCTCAAAAAGTGATTCAGATGAAGACAGAGCTCGAGAGATTCCGGGAACAGTTACAGAACGTTGAATAGGGGCTGGAACAACTGAGGCAAAAAAGGCAAGGTGATAGTCTGAAATGACGAACTTCAGGATAGTTCGGGATTCGAATGTGGGCTCAGCGCAGCTCGGGTGAAATCGCCTCAGGGCACCATTTATCGGAAGGTGGAGTTGAAATGGAGGGAAGACTTTTAAACATCGGCTTTGGTAACACGGTGGTGGTGGATCGAGTAGTTGCTATTGTTTCCCCCGGATCCGCACCAATGAAGCGGCTGAAAGAGGACGCCAAGATGGCGAAGAAACTCATTGATGCCACCATGGGGCGACGCACTCGGGCAATCATCATCACCGACAGCAATCATGTCATTCTTTCTGGGGTGCAGGCTGAGACAATTGCCCAACGGTTTATGGCCGATTCTCTTGGCAAAGATGGCGATAGCAAGATAAAGTGATGGAGTCGACCGGGCAACTCTTCGTGCTTTCTGGCCCATCAGGGGTGGGAAAATCGAGTTTGCGGGAAGGAGTGCGGAAGAGACTTCCCAAGCTCGCCTACTCCATTTCC